>NZ_JBARVQ010000773.1:0-1704 GCF_049646345.1 Albidovulum sp.
TGAGGTCAGAGGGGCTTTGCGGGCATAAAGCACCCCGAATACGGGTCGTTGCGCCACCCCACGGGCAGGCGCTCGCCCGGCTTACGTAGCGCGTCCCAACGACCGCAATGGGCTCCAAGCGAGAAACTGAACTTGGACACCGCCGCCCGATCAAAGCCCGGCTTCCTGCGCCAACGCATCAAGATGTGTGGGGAAATCCCGCGCGCCCAGGTCTGCCTCACGCACCAGCCAGTCGAAATGCGCCGAGAAGCTGGTGACGCGGGCCGAGTCGCGAAAGGCGATGTAGTGACGGCCGAGATAGAGGACGGCGAGGAGGGGCCCGAACACCGTCACCGGAGCGGAAAAGACCCGCCGCGCATCGAAGAGGTAGATGCGAAGCGCCGGGTAGAGCTGGGCGTAAAGCGCGCGCAGACGCGCCACCTGTTCGGCGCGAATATCGGCGGGCAGGCCGCGATAGTAGCCCTCGGCCCGGATGAAGGCCGCTAGTTCATGCACCGGCAGCGCGATCTCATAGTCCGAGCCTGACCGCGCCATGAGGCTCAGTCGATCCTCGGACGCGCCGATCGCCTGATCGGCGGTGCGGCCGAGTTGCGGTTCATATTCCCAGCGCAACATCTCACGGGTCTTCAGCATGTCGGGCAAAGTCGCAGGGACATGACGGATCTTGTAGCCCGCCGCCTCCTGATGCCAGCAAAAGATCGTCTCGTCGATCAGGGCGCGCGGCGCTTCGGTCATGGTCAGCGAGGTCGCCAAAAGATCCGCCAGCCGCTCGGGGCGTTCGGTCAGGCCCAGCAGCCAGTCAGCCGAGACGTCGAGCGCCGTTGCGCATTCGGCCACGACCTGCGCGTTGGGCAGCCGCGCGCCGTCGCCTGTCAGCAGTTGCGAAATGGTTGAGCGGTCCACCCCGATCCCCCGGGCAAGGCCGCTTTGCGTTGCGCCCTTTTCGCCCATCGACTGGGTCAGCCGGTCCCGGAACAGGGCGGCGCGGTCGCGTTTGTCGATAATTATGCGCATAGCGTTTATAAAAACACATTTGATGAAAAATGTTAATCATATTCGGAATTCGCAATTCCGGCCCGCTCAGCTTTCCTGATCACGGGGAAAAGGTGCGGGAATGGATACGGGAAAACGGACGGTACTGAAGGCGGTTCTCTGGAACCTGCTCGGACTTGCGATGATGGCGCTGGTCGGGCTGGCGATGACTGGATCGGCGGCATTGGGTGGCGCCATGGCGCTGGCCAATACGCTCATCGGGTTGATCTCATACATCCTTTACGAACGGCTCTGGTCGCGCATTTCGTGGGGCCGCAATGTCTGAGCGGCGGCGCGGTATCGAATGGCCGACGCTGGCGCTGATCTGCGGATGTTACGTGGGGTGGGCGTTCGCAACCATGGTGCTGACGAACATATCATTGCCGCTCGCCTATCTTGCCCTGACATTTCTCATCACCTTGCATTCATCGCTTCAGCACGAGGTGCTGCACGGACACCCGTTCCGCACGCGCGCGATGAACGAAGCACTGGTCTTCCTGCCGCTCGGGCTGTTTTACCCCTATGGGCGGTTCCGCGATCTGCATCTGGCGCATCACCGCGACGAACGGTTGACTGATCCTTACGACGATCCTGAATCCAACTATCTCGATCCGGTGATCTGGGTGGGCCTGCCACGCTGGCGGCAACACTTGCTTCGGGCCAACAATACGC
>NZ_JBARVQ010000774.1:0-10659 GCF_049646345.1 Albidovulum sp.
GGCTTGGCCAGATATTCGAGGCGCTGGAACGGGAGGACAAGGCCATTGCGGCCTATCGCGCGGCCCTTGCTATACATCCCCATCAAGAGGGGATAAAGCAGGCCCTCGAACGGCTGGAGAAAAAGACCACCGGCACCGAACTTTAGGAGTGGTCCCATGGCGGCGGAGACGAGGATCACGGCGGTCCTCGGGCCGACCAACACAGGCAAGACACATTACGCGATAGACCGGATGCTGGCGCATCGCACCGGCGTCATCGGCCTGCCTTTGCGCCTGCTTGCGCGCGAGGTTTACGATCGCATCGTCGCGGCACGCGGTCCGTCGGTCGTGGCTTTGGTCACGGGCGAAGAACGTATAGTCGGTGCCCGGGCCAAATATTGGGTCTGCACGGTCGAGGCGATGCCCACCGATATCGGTTGCGATTTCCTGGCCATTGACGAGGTCCAGCTTTGTGCCGATCCCGAGCGTGGACATGTCTTCACCGACCGGCTTTTGCATGCGCGGGGGCTCAGCGAAACGCTCTTTCTTGGCTCGGACACGATGCGCGGCACCATCGCTGCCTTGGTGCCCAAGGTGCAATTCATGAAGCACGAGCGGTTTTCGACACTGAGCTATGCGGGTTCAAAAAAACTGAGCCGGATGCCCGCGCGGTCGGCCATCGTCGGATTCTCGGTTGAAAACGTCTATGCCATCGCCGAACTGATCCGCCGTCAGAAGGGCGGGGCGGCTGTGGTGATGGGCGCGCTCAGCCCCCGCACGCGCAACGCGCAGGTCGAGATGTATCAGAACGGCGATGTCGATTACCTCGTCGCCACCGATGCCATCGGCATGGGGCTCAACCTCGATATCAATCATGTCGCCTTTTCCGCCACGGCGAAGTTCGATGGTTGGCGGATGCGCGATCTGTTCCCGCATGAACTGGCGCAGATCGCGGGCCGCGCCGGGCGGCATACGGCACCGGGGACCTTCGGGGTGACAGGCGAGGCCAGACCATTGGCCGAAGAGGTGATAGACGCCATCGAAAATCATCGCTTCCGACCGATCGAGCGAATCAACTGGAGGGCGAGTAATCTCGAATTTGGCGGGGTGGATCGGCTGATCGCCTCACTTGAGGTCACACCAATTGAGGAGCGGCTGACGCGTGGGCGTGAGGCTGACGATCTGAAGGCGTTGAAGGCATTGGCGGACCTGCCGCATATTCGCGACCGGCTGCGCCATCCGCGCGATCTGCGGCTGCTCTGGGATGTGTGCAGAATCCCCGATTTTCAGGGGATTTCAGCCCATGAACACGCAAATCTGCTGCAGCGGATCTTCGGTTTTCTTCAGGACGGTCATGTGCCGGATGACTGGCTTCAGGCGCAAATCCGCCGGATCGACAAGACCCAGGGCGATATCGATACATTGTCGAAAAGGTTGGCCTATATCCGCACTTGGACTTACGTTGCGCAGCGTTCCGGCTGGGTTCAGGACGAAAGTCATTGGCGCGGGGAAACGCGCGCTGTAGAAGACCGTCTGTCGGACGCGCTGCACAGCGCACTGACGCAGAGATTTGTGGACCGGCGGACATCTGTCTTGCTTCGCCGGCTCAAGCAGAAGGAGAGCCTTGTGGCCGAGGTGAACGACAAGGGCGAAGTGACGGTGGAAGGCGAATTCGTCGGCCGTCTGGAAGGCTTCCGCTTCCATCAGGACGGAACCGCCTCGCCCGATCAGGCAAAGACGCTGAAACAGGCGGCTTATGAGGCATTGAAGCCGGAATTCCATCTGCGCGCGGACCGGTTCTACAACGCCCCCGATACCGAGCTGGATTTCACCGAGCAGGGGGGCCTCATGTGGGGCAACTCGGCCGTCGGAAAGCTGGTGAAGGGCGCCGATGCGATGAAGCCGCAGGTCGAGGCCTTCGTTGATGAAGAGGCCGGGTTCGATGTTGGCGAAAAGGTCCGCCGCCGTTTGCAGCATTTCATCGACCGCAAGGTCGCCACGCTCTTTGAGCCGCTTTTGAACCTGCAGCGCGATGAGACGCTGACGGGCCTTGCCCGCGGCTTCGCCTTCCGTCTGGTCGAGGCTCTCGGCGTGCTGCCGCGCGAGGGTGTCGCCGATGAGGTCAAGGCGCTCGATCAGGACATGCGCGGATCGCTGCGCAAGCATGGCGTGCGCTTTGGGCAATACACGATCTTCCAGCCGCTTCTGCTGAAACCCGCGCCGACGCGGCTGCGACTGGTGCTCTGGTCGCTCCATGAGGGGCTCGACGAGTTCCCCGAAAGCCCGCCGCCGGGTCTTGTGACCGTGCCGAACATTCCTGACGTGCCGAAGGGCTATTATTCGCTGTCGGGCTATCACCCGGCCGGATCGCGGGCGATTCGCATCGACATGCTGGAACGGCTTGCGGACATCCTGCGCAATATGGACAGCCGCGCGGGGTTTGAGGCCAATCCGGATATGCTTTCGATCACCGGCATGACGCTGGAACAGTTCGCCGACCTGATGGCGGGCCTTGGCTATAAGGGCGAGCAGGGCGAGCGTGAGAAGGTGCGCTCGGAACCCGTCGCCAAACCGGTTGAAGAAGGCGCCAGCGCCAATCCGATCACCGAAGAGGAAGCCGCCCTGCAGACCGTGACCGAGATGGAGGTCTTCTACACCTTCACCTGGGCCCCAAAACCGCGTGCCCCCCGTGGCGACCGTGCGCCACGCGGCGAGCGTCGCGATGGCAAGCCCGGCGGCGACCGACGCGATGGCAAGCCGCGGGGCGACCGGCCCAAGGGCGCCAAGGGCAAACCAGGCGGCAAGGGCAAGCGCGATGATCAGGGCGGGCGAAATTTTGAATCCCGGCCCCCGAAGAGGGATCGGATCGATCCCGACAATCCCTTTGCCGCGGCGCTGATGGGGCTGAAGGACAAGATCTGAGGCAGGCTTGGCCGAGGACCGCATCCGTATCGACAAATGGCTCTGGCAGGCGCGGTTCTTCAAGACCCGCAGCCTCGCCGCCGGGGTGGTGACGGCGGGGCATCTGCGGGTGAACGGCGACAAGACCGCCAAGCCGGGCCGGGCGGTGGGGCCGGGCGATGTTCTGACCTTCCGGCAGGCGCGGGACATTCGCGTGGTCCGTATCCTTGAATGCGGCACCCGCCGTGGTCCCGCTGCTGAAGCACGGCTGCTCTATGATGACCTCGCGCCTGGTGACAGCGTACCGTCCCGGGCCGATGGGCAGGAATGATCTTCCCCGACGCAGCTGAAGGCGGATGCCGATCGTCTTTCCGTCCGGCCCCGTCTTGAATGATTGCCGCCTTGGGGCTAGGTAGCGGCAGAACCTAACGTCCGGACGCGCCCATGACCTATGTCGTCACCGACAATTGCATCGCCTGCAAATACACCGACTGTGTCGAAGTCTGCCCGGTGGACTGCTTCTATGAAGGCGAGAACATGCTGGTCATCCATCCGGATGAATGCATCGATTGCGGCGTCTGCGAACCGGAATGCCCGGCTGACGCGATCCGCCCTGATACCGAGCCGGATCTTGAGAAATGGGTCGAGTTCAACCGGCAGTATTCCGAGAAGTGGCCGGTCATCACCCAGCGCAAGGATCCTCTGCCCGAAGCCGAGGACCGCGATGGTGAGACGGGTAAGCTGGACAAGTATTTCTCCGAATCGCCCGGCGAGGGCGACTGATTCGCAAGTGCCCGACCGAATCGCTTTCGGCTGGTCCGCAACGGGAAATTCGTAACACGCAAGCGTGTTATGAGCCCAATGCATGACGCATTTGATCAAGGCGCCCCTGGGCGACCCTTTCAGATATGCGCATTTTCTGCTATATTATCGTTACAACTGGATGAGGATATCAGGCCGTCGTCGCTGCGATCACTCGGCAGCGGAGGGGAACCTAGGTGAAAAAACCGACATTGACCGGAGCCGTTGAGACGCCGGCAATGGAGGTTTCGCTGTGAGGGCCGGTATCGTGTGAGGAAAGGCTCATATGACCAAGTCGAAGAAAACCGATTTCCGCCCGAACGATTTCGTCGTCTATCCCGCCCATGGCGTTGGAAAGATCATGGCGGTCGAGGAGCAGGAAATCGCCGGGCTGAAGCTCGAGCTTTTCGTCATCTCGTTCGAGAAGGACAAGATGACCCTGCGTGTTCCCACGCATAAGGCGACCGAGATTGGCATGCGGCAATTGTCGTCGCCGGATCTGATCACCAAGGCGCTGGAAACACTGAAGGGCAAGGCCAAGGTCAAGCGCGCGATGTGGTCGCGCCGGGCGCAGGAATATGAACAGAAGATCAATTCCGGCGATCTGATGGCGATTGCAGAAGTGGTGCGCGATCTGCACCGCACCGACGATCAGCGTGAACAATCCTATTCCGAGCGTCAGCTTTATGAAGCGGCACTCGAACGGCTGACCCGCGAAGTCGCCGCCGTTTCGGGCGTTGACGAGGCGGGTGCGCAAAAGAAGGTGGACGACGTCCTCCTGTCGCGCGCGGCGTGATCGCTCATCACATGTGACCGGATGGCGCGGGGTTTCCCCGCGCTTTTCTTTTGCGTCGGGCAAACAAATTTTCCAGAAAATTTGTCGATTTTTCGAAGAAAAATCGTATCCGGTTCAGCGTCTGCTTGCCTCCGCCAGCCGATGGAAGAGATGGGTGAAGGTCGCCACGCCAAGCACCGGGATCACGAGGTTGATCAGCGGAAGCGACAAGGGTGCCGCCATCAGCATACCCGCGATCCAGACCTGTCCGGAATGCCGCTTGCGCAGATCGCGCGCGCCCTGTCGCCCAAGCCGACGCATCGCCACCATCTGGAAATACTCCCGTCCCAGAAGATAGCCGTTGACTGCCCAGAACATCAAAGGCGCGAAGGGGCCGACAAAGGCATAGAGCAACAGCGCCACGATGTTCACTGCAACGAGGACGCCGAAGAAATTCACGCTGTCGATCAGCGCATCCATGAAGGGCAGACGCTGTGCACGGCCGAGTGCGGGATAGTGCCGGTCCTCCACCGCTTCGGCGACTTCGTCGAGAAACAGCCCGGTGAAGGCCGAGGCGACCGGCACCATCAGAAACACCGACAGGCCGATCATCAGGAAAAACGACCCCCAGCCGATCAGGCTGTCGACCCAGGCAACTTCACCCAGCCAGGGTAGGGTCAGCGTATCGGGGGTCAGCCATTCGAGCAGCTGCACAAACAGCACGTAGACGCCGAAAAGCAGAGCCAGCGACAGAAGAATGCCAAACCCGACGACCTTGAGGAAGCGGCGGTCACCCAACTGGCCGAGCGCCTTGAAGAAATCGCCAAAGATCATGTGCTTACCCAAGTCGTAATGGCCGCTATGTCCGGGCGCGGACGCTCGGGTGGCGCCGTGTTCTCGGTGCCGATATGGATGAGGCCCGCGACCCACTCACCCTCCTCCAGCTCCAGCCCCTCACGGCAGAAATCCGGATCGTGGACATGCCAGCCGGTCAGCCAGGAGGCCCCCCAGCCAGAAGCAAGAGCGGCATTGACAAGGGTCAGGCAAACCGCCCCGGCCGAAAGCACCTGTTCGATATGCGGCACTTTCTCGGTCGGACGTGGAACAAATATGACCGCAACCGCAAGATCGGCATCGGCGAATTGCATCACGCCCTTGGCGATACGGTCGGGGTCGAGCCCGATCTGAGCCCCGCGTGTTTCGGCGAGCGCGGCGAGCCGGGTCAGGGTCGGCTTTTCAAGCACGATGAACCGCCAGGGTTCCAGTTTTCCATGATCGGGCACCCTTGCGGCGGCGGTGAGGATCGGGATCAGCTC
This sequence comes from Albidovulum sp., assembly GCF_049646345.1. Lineage (GTDB taxonomy): Bacteria > Pseudomonadota > Alphaproteobacteria > Rhodobacterales > Rhodobacteraceae > Albidovulum. The sequence goes on from NZ_JBARVQ010000774.1 coordinate 5,773, forward strand.
TTCGCGCATCGGCACCGGCGGTCGCAGGATCTTGGCGGGCCGCGACCGGCGGGTCAGGAAGAACTCCATCGCGGCGGGATTGGGGACGGGCATTCGGGCCTCCGTGTTTTGCGGCGGCACACTTGGCCAGAGCGGCGCCGGGGTCAAGCCGGTTCCGCATCACTGGTGCGGTGCCCGCAGACATCATAGGAAAGGGCATGAGCGATCTCAGCCACCTTGCCCGGCCCGGTGCCGAGATACCTGTCCGGGTTACGCCGAAAGCCTCGCGCAATGCCATCGCGGCCGAGGGTGACGCGATCCGGGTCTATGTCACTACCGTTCCTGAGGGCGGCAAGGCCAACGCGGCGGTGGTAAAACTACTGGCCGAAGCGCTCGGCGTGCCGAAAACGCGTCTGAAGTTGATCCGGGGCGCAACCGCCCGGGACAAGGTATTTCGCATCACCGAATAGGGCTCTGCGTGTCGATAGCAGTCAGCGCGGTTGCCGGTAGACGGCCTGCCAGAAGCCTTCTGCGCGCGGCACTGGACTGCGTCAGCCGGGCAGGCGCACAGGCTGGCCATGGGGGGTGGTCAGGTAGGCCTGTTCCCACGCCGTCCGCGTCGCCTCGGCATCCTCACGTGCGGCCAGGCCGTTGAGGTCCAGAAGCGCCTCAAGCGTTTCCAGCCAGGCTGCGTAATAGTCCGCGCTGCCATCAAGTGGACGGGCCGCTCCATGTGCCTTCAAGGTCGCACCGAACGCGTCGGCCCACTGGGTCCAAGTGAAATGGCCCGCTTCGCTCATCGCCACGGTCAAAGCGAAAAGCTGCGCCTGCCATGGTTCGTCGAACTGTTCAGGTCCTGTCATGCCGGGGCCAGATAGCTTTGCCAGAGGTCGAGCGTCACCTCGTCACCCTCACTCTCTGCGGTGCCCCAGAGATCGGCGGCGGCGAAGGCGATTGTGTAGAGCGGTTCGGGCTGCTCGCCCAGCCCGTGGGCATTGGCATCGGGCAGCACATGGGCGCCATGCGACAGGATCACGGTGCCGGTTCGCCCGGCCGCATAGTCGGGCAGACGGGTATGGCCGCCGGGCACGAAGGTATTGCCTGCGGGCAGGCGGGTGCGAACCCGATCGCCGGGGCTGAAACGCGGCGCAGCTCCGGCGCGGGAATAGGGTGTACCACGGGCGAGCGCGGGGCCGACCGCCTCGGCGCGGAAGAGTTTGGGGTGCGGCCCGGCCGCATCGGCGGTGCCCGCCACCAATTCCCCGGGTGTGACCAGCCCTTTTGCGACCAGAAGGTCGGCCAGTGCCGCAAGCCACTTCTCGTAATAGGAAAAACGGGCGTAATCCTTGGGGCTCAGGCTTTCGCGCGCATGGCGCGAGGTGTCGATCGACCAGGCGCCAAGCCCCCCGGCGGCGAGCGTCAGGGCCAGCGCCTTGCGGTGCCAGTCCGGGCCAATCGGGACGATACCCTGCGGTTCGGGGTCCACGGCGGGGTCGCCGTAACGCCCGCCCATGTTATGCACCCGGCTCATGCCGCGGCCCCGGGCAGGCCGGTCCCGATCATGGAATCGCGGGTGACGAGCGCGGCCAGCGTTGCCTCGTCCAGTCCCTCGGTCCCTTTGGGGCGCATCGGCACCACCAGATACCGGACCTCGGCGGTTGAATCCCAGACCCGCACCTTCTGGCCTTCGGGCAGGGTCACGCCGAATTCGGCCAGCACTTTCCTTGGTTCGCGCACCGCCCGCGCCCTGTAGGCATCGGATTTGTACCAGGCGGGCGGGATGCCGAGCAATGGCCACGGATAGCAGGAGCAGAGTGTGCAGACGACCATGTTATGCGTCTCGGCCGTATTCGCGACCGCGACGACATGTTCGCCCTGCCGCCCCGAAATGCCCAGTTCCGCAATCGCTGACGTTGCGTCCGACAAAAGCCGCGCACGGTAGTCGGGATCGCTCCAGGCGCGGGCGACGACCTGAGCGCCCAGATGCGGGCCCACTTTCCGTTCGTAGGTGTTGAGGATCTCCTCCATCGCCGCCGGATCGACCAGCCCCTTGCGGGTCAGGATCGTCTCAAGCGCCTTCACGCGCAGGGCAGGGTCGGAGGGCAGCAGCGAATGCGGGTGGTCGGAGTGATCATGGGGCATGGTGCGGAAGATGCGCCCATGGACCGGAACAGTCCAGCCCGGGCTGTGGCGACCCAGTCTGACTGTCCAGCAACGGGAATAATGTTGCCATCCGTCGATTCGGCTCTTCGCCCGGAAACAAGCCGAAGGTGCCTGGCGGGCGTCTGTCCGTCCCCGCGGGCTGACACCACTGAAACCGCGCATCGTATGAGCGATGAGGGGCGGTCCAGGCGCATAGCTTTCTGAACAAGAGTTGTTGCGCCACTTCATGGACAGGTCGCTCCTGACACAAGCGACGGGACGGATGCATTTCTCGTAGATTAAAAGGAGCGCCCGCATCGCAGACGCCCCTTTCTTCGCGTAAGTGGTATCAGTTCAGTAGTGCGCGGATTTCTGCGCCTCGATTGCTGTCTTCACCGGAAAGGATGTTTTCAATTGCGTTGACCTGAGCCGAGGTCAGATTGTCGAAATCGCCGTTCGGTACGATGCGCTCGGCTTCGGCGCGGGCGGGGCCGGTCAGGTCTGCATGGGTCGTCATCGCCATCGCGGAACCGGCGGAGAGGATCAGGGCGGCGGTCATCAGAATGCGTGTCATGGTCGTTCCTTTCATGTGTCTGGTCTTTGGTGCGTTTCGGCCGGTGCGGCCTTGTGACACCAACATGGGGCGGGACCGGGCCGGGGTGAAATCACAGTCCGATCGCGCAATCTCACGCGGATTTGGCCGCGCGTTTCCTTAAACCCGATCCAGCCTCACGGGGCTGCGAACCGATTTGCCAATCCTTTGACAAAGCGTGGGGTTTCCGCGTGATCCCTGACGCGGGAAACCGCACGTACACTCACAAACCTGTCGGCTAAAGGCACAAGTTGGCCAGAAAGGATCGGGTGCAGATCTTTTGTGCACTGATGCACAGGGGCGTTTCGGGCCGACAAAGCCAAAAGCACTGCCCGCCGGTGCCCTGATCCGGCAATGGTCGACCTGCGCCGATTCGTCGCTTGCGCGGATTCAGGCTTGAAAACCGGTGCTGGAGAGCCTGTTTAAAGGGGCGCCTTTGATCCAGAACAAGGCAGCACACACCAAAGCTTGCGAATTCGGTGCGGGTCGGTCATCGCGGCCGTCGATGGACAGGGAAGAAATGTAATGCGTCTTGCTTATGTGACCTCGGACGAAAAAGGCCTGACCGACCGGGTTCTGGGTGAAGCCGCCGGTCTTATCGTGCAATCTGGCCTGCATCCGGTCGGCGTTGTGCAGACCAATGTCGAACGTCCCCAGCGGTTCCACTGCGATATGGATCTTCACATCCTGCCGGGCGGGCCGGTGATCAATATCACCCAGGATCTCGGGGCCAATGCGCGGGGTTGCCGTCTTGATGCCGGGGCACTGGAAAACGCGGTTGCTGCGGTTTCGACCCGTCTTGCCGCGGGGGCGGACCTCTTGATCCTCAACAAGTTCGGCAAGCACGAAGCCGAGGGTCGCGGCTTCCGGCCTGTCATTGCCGAAGCGCTGGAGCGTGGTCTGCCGGTCATTCTTGGCGTCAACGCGCTGAACCTCGCGGCCTTTCACGACTTCGCCGGTGATCTGGGTGAGGTTCTGCCCGCCGATCCCACCCCTATTGTCGACTGGTGCCTGCGGCTGTGGGCCGAGGCGGCGTAACGCGGGCCCGCCGATCAGTCCGGTTTGCGCGCCTTCAGATGGGTCGGGCAATGTTCGCCCGTATCCAGAACCGGGATCATCCGGCCCCAGATGGCGATGTTCCTGTCGACGAAGTCGCGGCCCACGATCGTCGCCGCCGCATCGCCCACCGTTCCTTTCAGACGGTCCAGCTCGGCCCGCGCCGTGTCGCGGTACCATGCATTGCGGCTGGTGACTTCGACCGCCACAAACCCCGCCTTCTCCATCGCGTCGCGATAGCGTGTGGGTGAGGCCATGCCGAAATCGAGCCCCTCGGCGGCGATATAGGCGGCCATTCCGGGCGACGGATCGCTGTCATGGCCGATCAGCCAGTCCGAGGCGACAAAGAGGCCGCCGGGCCTCAGAACACGGAAAACGTCTTCCATCAAGGCATGCTTGTCGGGGATGTGGACGATGGAATCCTTGGAAAAGACGATGTCGAAGGTGCCGGGCGGGAAGGGCAAAGGCCCGGGCGCGACCTTGAGGCAACCGATCCGCTCCGACAGCCCGGCCTTGCCGATCAGAGCGCGCGCGCGGGTCAGGACCGTATCCTCGACATCGACGCCGCTGACATAGCCCGCGCCATGGGTCCGGGTCAGCGCGATGTCGATCCCGCCCGCGCCGCAACCGATATCGAGCACCGACTTGCCGGTGAACTCTGTGTCGCCCACCAGCCGCGCGACTTCGTCCGGACCGCCGGGCGACAGGAAGCCTTCGCCCCAGATCGCCTCCAGCATGCCGATCATCCGGTCGTGATAAAGTTCTTCACCTTCCGCTTCCATTCCGCCCTTTCTTCCGGTTCCCCGACAGGGAAGACCGGTCAAAACGTTCCTGTCCAGCACGATAAATCTACATCAGACTGATCGCATCCGCGAGCGGGACTGCGCCGCGCCGGACCGGGCCGGGTGGCCTGCTCGGGGTCGTTTTTCTCTGCAATGACGGTTTCCCGACCTGCCGGGTCGTTTTTTGCGGTTGCTGTGATAGTGTTTTACTAGAGCGTGTTGCGGTTTTCGAGATTCAGGATTCCCCCGATGCTTGATCTGTGATTCCCTGTCTGTATGGCAGATATGGGGGTCAGTGATGGGCAAACCACATCCTATGGCACTTCGTGAACGTGT
>NZ_JBARVQ010000775.1:0-4832 GCF_049646345.1 Albidovulum sp.
GCGTTTTCTGATCACTGCCGCGAATATTGATCCAAAGCGCTGCCACCGCCTCCTGCAGCTTTTTCAATGTGACAACCGCCCCGTCCAGCGCCCTGCCCGCCTCAAGCCAAGTTCTTCTGACAGGACCTGTTCGGTATTAGGAGGCGGGAGGTCAAACACCGAACCTGTCCCGCATTCTGTAGGCCATTACCGCCGGTCCTAGGAACCACGGATTGCCGAAATAAAGTGGCCGTGTGGTGAAGGGCGCGTTTTCCATCCCGGTTTCACTGCCGCCGAGGCCCGCCGCCTTGCGGCCGAGTTTCATGCCCAGATAACCCGCCATGCCGACGCCGGACCCGCAATAGCCCATGGCGTAGTGAATGCCGTCGGTTTCGCCGATATGGGCCAGCGTGTCGAACGTGTAGCCGACAAAACCCATCCAGGAATGGCTGACCTTGGTGCCTGCCAGTTCCGGGAAGAGCCGGATCAGTTCAGCGTGCAGCCGTGGCGCGCTTTTCCTCGGATCGGTTTCGGCGACCGAGACGCGGCCGCCGAACAGCACCCGCGTCCGGTCGGGCGAGGGGCGGTAATAGTAGACGAGCTTGCGCGTGTCCGAGAGCACGCGGTTGGTGGGGAAAAGCCGGTCCATCAGCTCGGGCGCGATCGGGGCGGTCGCGATCATGTAGGAACCGATCGGGATGATCCGCCGCCGGTGCCAAGGTGAGAGCGGCCCGGAATAGCCGTTGGTGGCAAGGATCACCCGGCCCGCGCGGATCCGGCCCCTCGCCGTGGTCACGGTCAGGCCGGTCGGCCCGTGCGCAAGGTCCGTCGCCGCGCAATGCGGGATGACCGTGGCACCTGCCTCCATCGCGATGCGCAAGAGGCCCGCGTGATAGCGGGCGGGGTCGACGCTGGCGTGATGCGGAAAGACGCAGCCGCCGTGATAGGCCTTTGTCCCAAGTTCGCCGGGCATGTCCTGCGGCGAGACCATGAAGGCGTCGGTCGTATACCCGGGATGAGTGACTGCGCAGTCGCGGGAAAGCTGGTCATAGCTCTTCGGCAGATGTGCGCCGTGGAACCGCCCGACGACGCGGTGGTCGCAGTCGATCCCTTCGGTCCGGATGAATTCGCCGGTGAAGTCGAGCGAGGCCTGACCGTCGGCCCGGATCGCGGTGGCCACATCGGGCCCGTGGCGTCGGGCCAGTTCCGCATAGCCCGGCTTGATGCTGGTCGAGATCTGGCCGCCATTGCGGGTCGAACAGCCGAAACCGGCATCCTCGGCATCCAGCACAACGGTCGACAGCCCCGCCCGCGCCGTCACGACCGCTGCATGCAGCCCGGTATAGCCGGACCCGACGATGACCACATCGGCCTCGCCCGGTGGATCGGCGCGCGGCAGATCGGGGCGCGGCGTGCGGTCCCACCAATAGGGCGTCGGCTTGAAATCGGCGGTGAAAAGATCGTCCGTGCCGCTCATTCCTGCCCCCGGTCCCGTGGTGTGATCAGGACATCAACGGCAACCGCACTGTCAAGTGTGACGATCACCGGGTTGACGTCCATCTCCTCGATCTGATGGCGCGCGTCATGTGCCAGTTGTGAAAGGCACGCCGCTGCGCCTGCCAGCGCGTCGAGCGCCAGCGGTGCTTGTCCGCGATAGCCGGTCAGCAGCCGTGAGGCCCGCAGCGTCAGGATTGCCGCTCTGGCCGTGTCAGCCGTGAAAGGGGCCATCAGCACGGCGCGTTCGGGCAAAAGCTCCACCATCACGCCACCCGGCGCGATCATCACCGCAGGGCCGAAATCGCGGTCGTTGATCACGCCGAGCGACCATTCCGCCCCGCTGGTCACCATCGCGGCGACGATCACCTCGGGCCCAAGTCTTGCAGCCATATCGGCATAGGCGGCTCGCAGGGCGGCTTCGTCGCGGAGGTTCAGTGCCACGCCCTGCGCCTCGGTCTTGTGGGCGATGCCAGGTGCTGCGGTTTTCAGAGCGACCGGATAGCCGATGCGGGCGGCCTCGGCCACGGTCCCCTCGATCGTCGCGGCGCGGCCATGATCGGGCGTATCGATGCCTGCGGTGGCAAGCAGGGCGAGCCCCGCCGCCTCGCCCTCGCCGATGGCGGTCAGCGTCCGTACGTGCGAAACCGGCCGGTCTACCGGCCTCCGGTCGCGGGCAGACAGCAGGTGGCGCACGGCTTTCAACCCTTCCTCGGTCCCGTCCAGAAGGGCAATGCCGTGGTCGGCAAGTTGGCAGGCAAGGTCGTGGTTTACGGTCAGCGAATAGTTCGAGAGCGCCACGAGCGGCTTTTCCGTTCCCTTCGCCGCCTCGATCAGCACGCGGGCATGCATCGCGTGCAAGTAATAGTCCTGCCGCCAGTCGAGCACGTAAAGTCCGACCGCGACGCCGGGGTCGTCCATCATCGCGCGGGCGGCCTCAAGAAACGTCACCTCGGCATTCTTCCCCGACGCCCAGGCGTCGAGCGGGTTTTCGGCATGCAGGCCCGGTTCCAGATGCCGTTCGATCCTCGCCACGGTTTCAGGCGCGAAGCGGGCAAGCGGCAGCGAAAGCCGTTCGGCGGTATCGACCAGCAATTCCCGCTCGCCGCCCGAGTCGTGCAGCGCGGCAATGGCGCCCGGCGCTGCCGGCTTGCCCATGGCGAAGAGTTGCAGGGTTGCAGCCAGTTCGTCGACCGTATCGGTCAGATGCACGCCGCGTTCGCGCATCGCGGCCTCGAACACGTCGTGATCGCCGACCAGCGCGCCTGTATGCGACTGCGCCATCTTGCGCGACAGGTCGGTGCGCCCGACTTTCAGCATGGCAACAGGGATTCCCAGCATTTCGGCCCGGTCAAGGGCGGCCAGAAAGGTTTCCGGATCGCGCACCGCTTCAAGGAAGAGACCGACAACACGCGTCGTCTTTTGATCGAGCGCCCAGTCGAGATAGTCGGCCGCCGTCGTCAGGTATTCCGATCCCGGCGAGACCAGCATGTTGAAGCGCAGCCGCCGGTCGTTGTGGGCCAAAGCCCCCATGATAGAGCCCGATTGCAGGATGGCGGCAATGCCACCGGGCACGAGGGTCTTCGGCGCCGGAAAGGGCGAGATCCGCAGGCCGATGTCGAGGTTGTGAAAACCCATCGAGTTCGGGCCGCAGACCTGCATCCCGGCCTCGCGCGCTATGGCGCGGATGCGGTCGGGCCGGGCCGGGCCCTTGCCATCGGCAAAGATCGTGACCGCCTTCGCGCCGTGTTCCGCCGCCTCGGTCAGGCAGGCTTCCAGCCGTTCATTCGCGACGCCGAGGACGACATGTTCGACCGGTTCCGGCAGGTCGGAAAGGCGGGCGAAAAAGCCGCGCTCGGTCCCGGCATAGCGCGGATTGACCGGATGGACAGGCCCCGCGAAGCCGCCTGCGCGCGCCATGTCGAGCATGGCCCAGCCGAAACTGTCGGGCACGGTCGAGGCGCCGAGAAGCGCCACCGATTTCGGGGCCAGAAGCGGGTCGAGCCGCGCGCCGGGGCGAAGCGGCGCGGTCAGGGAAGACGCATCCGCCATGTCACTCCCTCGCCTTGCCAAGGATCTGCGCAAGGATGAGCGCCGTCGACGAAATCACGATCATGATCGTGGAGATTGCCGCGATGGTCGGGTCGATCTGGTCGCGGAGCGCGTTGAACATGTTGCGGGTCAGGGTCGAGTTCTGACCGCCGGAGACGAACATGGCGACGATCACCTCATCAAAGGATGTCAGGAACGCGAGGAGCGCGGCCGTGATCACCGAAAAGCGGATCTGCGGCAGCGTCACCGTGAGGAAGGCCATCAGCCGCGAGGCGCCAAGGCTGCGCGCCGCGGCCTCCTGGTTCATGTCGTAGCTCTTCAGCGCGGCACTGACGACGATCAGCACCAAGGGCAGGGCAAGGATCGCATGGGCGACAACAAGGCCCGTCAGGCTGTTGACCATGCCGATCTGCACATAGGCGTAGAAGGCACCGATGGCGATCAGGATCACCGGCACCATCATCGGCGTGATCAGGAGGACAAAGGCCGCCTGCGCGAAGCGGTGGCGGCTTACATGCAGCCCGTAGGCGGCGGCGACGCCAAGGGGTGTCGCCAGCAGCATGGTCAGGACACCGGCCTTGAGCGAGGTCTTTGTCGCCTGCATCCATGCCGGTGACGCAAAGTAACTTTCATACCATCTGAGTGACCATTCACGCGGCGGGAATTCGAGGTATTGCGAGGCCGAGAAGGACATCGGAATGACGATCAGTGTCGGCGCGACCAGAAGCACCATGATGATCACGGCAAGGATATAGAGCCAGAGCCTTTGCCCATGCGTGATCTGGGTGTCGGAGGCGGGGCGGGACAGCCAGCTCATCTCAATGCCCCCCGCCGAAGATCGTATCGAGTTTCAGGAAGCGGGAGGCGGCAAACAGAATGCCGAGTGTGAGGGCAAGAAGGACGACGCCCAAGGCACTTGCCGCGCCCCAGTTGAAAAACAGCTCGATATTGGAAGCGATCTGCATGGAGACCATGATCACCTTTCCGCCGCCCAGAACCGCCGGTGTCACGAAGAAGCCGAGCGACAGGACAAAGACGATCAGTGCACCGGCGAACAGGCCCGGCAGCGACAGCGGGAAGAAGACCGTCCAGAAGGCGCGGGACGGGCTCGCGCCAAGGTTCGACGAGGCGCGCAGAAGATCCGGACTGATTGCCTTCATCGAACCGAAAAGCGGCAGAACGAGGAAAGGCAGCATGATATGCACCATGCCGATCAGCGTGCCGGTCATGTTATGAACAAGCTTCAGCGGCTCGTCCCACAGCCCAAGCTCGATCGCCCAGCGGTTCAAAAGTCCCTGACGCTGCAA
>NZ_JBARVQ010000776.1:0-3867 GCF_049646345.1 Albidovulum sp.
CTATGACAACTCACCCTTTTCCGTTCTGGAACTTGACAGCGGCGGCGGACGCATCGACAGCGCACAGTCCATCGGCGACTTCGTCGTCAAGAACCAGATTGAAGTGCATGTCAATGGAACCTGCGCCAGCGCATGCGTGATAGTCGCGTTGCGCGCCCGTCGGCTTCTGGCGCTGCCCGAGGCTGACTTCGGCTTTCACCGCGGGAGTGCCATCGCCGACACGGACAGCGAATTGGGCCGGTTTGCTGGCCGGACGGCTACTCTGGAAATGTTCAAGGAGTTACGAAAAGGCGGTATACCTGACGAGATCCTGCAGGTTGGGCAAGAAACATCAGCCGATTCCATGTACTATGTGACAGGGCAAAAGCTGCATGCGGCGGGGGTGGTGGACGCTTTGATTGAATAAGCTTGGTGCGACCGAACCATTTCTGTAGATCGGATTCTGACGGCACCACGCATTGCACGTTTAATCAGGTCCTATCCGAAACGAAAGCCCGGGCCGGGCAACAGCGGCAGATTTCAAACCAATTCCCGGTGTGTTCGAACAAAACGAGGGACTCTCTACCTTGCAATGACGGCGGCAGGCAGGAGGAAGGGGGGCGGAGGGAGGAACTGTATCCGCTTCGTCTGGCACGACACCAGATGATACTGTTCCAACTGCAATCCCGACGCCGCGCGACTGATGGCAGCTTAGGGTGGGGTTCGACCCCACCCTACCCGGATTGGTCAGTTCAGTGACGCCACGCCAAGGGCGACGCTGAATTCCAAGCACCAGATATACACTTCGTTATAGTCCTCGACATTGACCGAGGCGGGCACGACGAAGATCTGCAATCCGGTATCGGCCATCAGCTTGCCCAGATCACTCGCCACGTCGAATTCTCCGTCGCGACCAAAGCCGACATGCGGATCGGGCGCGCCATCAAGGCTGAAATCGCTGTCAAGGATCACCACGGCACCGCCATCTGCGGTGCGGACAACCTGCACACCGCCGGTGGTGACATGTTCGTTGGCGCCGGTGAAGCCGCCCTTCATCGCGGCATTCGCGCCCATGGGCATGATCATAACCATCGCGGTCACGGCGGCGGCGAGGATCGGTGTCAGAAGCTGTTTCATAATCTGTCCTTTCGGGTTGATCTTGGCGCCGGACATCCAGCGGCAAGTCCCCGATAGCATTAGGAACCAAACAGTTCCAAACACAAGCGCGTGAATTATTGACCTTTCGGTTCCAAACCTCTACCTGATCCCGGACAGGAGGGTGCCAGATGGCCAGACCACGCGAATTCGATGAGGATGACGCCATTGAAAAGGCGCTCGGCGTTTTCTGGGCACTTGGCTATGACGGAACCGCATTGCCCGACCTTCTGACCGGAATGGGGCTCACGCGCGGCAGCGTCTACAAGGCGTTCAAAAGCAAGAAGGCGCTCTTCCTGACCGTGCTCGACCGGTATGAGACCGAAGCCGTGGCCATGGCGGTCAACATGCTCACCGATCCCGCAATGCCCAACGGACGCGACCGGATCATGGCGCTCTTCAACCATATCGCCCTGGTGGCAGAGGCAGGCGACCGAAGGGGATGCCTGCTCTGCTCGGCCGCCGCCGGACCCGCCGCGACCGACCCCGAAATCGCGGGCGCAGTGGAACGCGGGCTGGGCCAGATCCGCGATGGGTTTGAGATGGCCCTCAGCGCCTCGGACATCCCCGGCATGCACGAGGCAGGCCCCCGCGCCGACCGGGCCGAAGCGCTCATCACCTTCTATGTCGGCATGCGTATCCTCGCCCGGTCCGAAGTCCGGCCCGGCGGTCAGAAGGCCAGCACCCGCGCGCTGTCATCCCTGTTGGGTGCCGCCATCTGAGGCCGGGACCCATCGCCCGGACCACGGCCTTGCCGTGGACCGGGCATATGTCTTGCGCCCGGTACGGGCGCTCAATCAGATAGAGGCGTTTCGGGTTCCCGTGGAAACGCGAAACGCCTTACTCCTCGATCGTCTCGGGCAGGACCAGATTGAGCACGATCGCAATGATCGCGGTCGGCAACAGGCCCGAGGTCATCAGGATCTGCGCAGTCTTCGGCAGATGCTGCAGTGCACCGGGTTCAAGCTGCAACCCGAAACCGATCGACAGCGATATCGCGAAGATCACCATGTTGCGGCGATTCCAGGTGACATCCGACAGCATGTTGACGCCCGCGGCGGCAACCATGCCGAACATCACGATCACGCCGCCCCCCAGAACATTGATCGGCACCGTCTGGATCACCGCGCCGATCTTCGGAATGAGGCCGCAGACGATCAGGAAGAGCGCTCCGATTGTAACGACATGGCGGCTCATCACGCCGGTCATCGCGATCAGTCCGACATTCTGACTGAACGAGGTGTTGGGCAGACCGCCGAAGATCCCCGCCACAGCCGTGCCGAGCCCGTCGGCAAAGGTCGCCCCCGCAACCTCCTTGTCCGTCGCCTCGCGGCCCGCACCGCCCTTGGTGATGCCCGACGTGTCGCCCACGGTCTCGATCGCCGAGACGACCGCCATCAGACACATGCCGATGATGATCGCGCCGTTCATCTCGAACCCCCATTTGAAGGGCAGCGGCGGCGCGAACAAGGCTGCCCCGCCGATCCGGCCGAAATTCACCTGCCCCATCATCGCCGCGACGATATAGCCGACGATGATCCCGATCAGGACGGCCGCCACGGCCATGAAACCGCGGGTGAAGAACTTGAGCGCAAGTGTCACGACAATGACCACAAGGGCCGGGAACCACATCGCCATGGACCCGTATTCCGGCTTGCCGATCAGCGGCACCCCTCCGGCGGCATATTGAATGCCGACCTTGACCAGCGCGAGGCCGATCATCAGGACGATCAGCCCGGTCACAAGCGGCGGCAGCGCATAACGGATGCGGCCGATAATGAAGCCAAGGCAGAAATGGAAGCAGCCGCCGATGACCACCCCGGTCATCAACCCGGCAAGTCCCGCCGTGCCAAGCCCGGCCACAGCCGGGATCATGATCGGTACGAAGGCGAAACTCGTCCCCTGCACGATGGGCAGCCTTGCCCCGACCGGCCCCATGCCGATGGTCTGAAAGAGTGTGGCGATACCGGCAAAGAGCATCGACATCTGGATCATGTAGAGCATCGGCGTCAGATCATCCGAGCCAAAGCCCACCCCCGCCGCCCCGCGACAATGATCGCGGGCGTGACGTTCGAGACGAACATCGCCAGTACGTGCTGAATTCCGAGCGGTACGGCCTTCGCCAAAGGCGGCGTGTAGTCGGGATCGCGGAGCTGCTCCGGCGTCCCGATGGAAGTATCGGTCATGTCTCTCTCCCTCTTTATCGCGCGTTTCGGGCCGTTGACCGGCCTTCGTCAGTTGTTTGACACCACAAGAATGGGCGTCGGGAACCAGTATTCCTGAAGATTGGGCGTATCGCCGATCCGGTCGATCACGGCGAAGAGGCCGGGGCCGGAAAGCGGGGTCAGAACGCCATGCCAGATGTTCCGGTGAAGATTGATCCCCTGCCCCGGCGCGGTCACGAAGGCGCGCGGACAGCCCGGCATGCCCCCTTCATCCGGAGCAGTGATGACAAGGAAGGGGTCCATCGACATCGGCAGAAAAGCCTGCGACCCCTCCGGGTGCCGCTCAACCATCTCGAGCCGGTAGGGCAGCGCGCGCGTCTCGGCCCTGAAGACCGAGATCCCCGCCCGCCCGCCCGGCCCGAAATCCAGCCGCGCCCGGTCATGATAGCGGCCGCAAAGCCCCTGATTGATGATCCGGTCCGGATCGCCGGATGCGTCCAATATATCGCCGAAGGGAGCGAAGGCGGATGACGTCAGCGGTTCGGTCTGGACCCTATCGGTCATCGGC
>NZ_JBARVQ010000777.1:0-1977 GCF_049646345.1 Albidovulum sp.
ATCGCCTACAACTTCGACCGCCTCATCTTCCATGAGCGGGCCTGCGCCACAGGATGAGTCTGTCCGCAAGTGCGAAAATCGACGCTGAGAACACCCCAGGGCATCGCTTCCGGGGCCATAAACACCATCAAGACCGCAGAAAGGCATCAATCAACCGAACTTGTGACGCCGCCGCGTCGAAAATCACCGGTTAATGCGGGTGTCCAGCTCAGCCTTCAAGGTTGGTCCGCCAGAAAACCTAGAGTTCATTGCGCCTTGCCTCGTTCAGCCGCGGCATCAGGACCTCCTTCATCACAGACCTCGCCGTGAAAAGAAGATCAGAACCGCCAGACCATCAACAAGTGTGCATTCCCTGTACGTGTGTGAACGCCCCCTGGAATGCAAGAGGTTTCGGGCAAGGCAGTGGCATGTGGTCAGGTGCAGTCGTGTGTCCGGCCTCTCGATGCGGCCTTTGTCACGCCGCGGGCCTGTATGGAGATACGAGGACCGGTTCCAGTTCGCTTACGCGCGATCGTACTGTCGCTCCGTACAAAGGTCTGGCTCTCCCGATCCCGTCTCTTTGACCGTTTGCCCTTACCCTTCCTTCGACCTTCTCACATTCCCGACATCATCACGGAGTCCGTCGCCTCAGGCGGCTGGCTCCGGAGCGCGGTAAACTCCTCCCCTGGCCATCAAGGCCCATGCAACCCTGGCAATCCGGTTGGCAAGCGCCACCGCAACCAGCATTGCCGGTTTGCGCGCGATCATCCTTGCCAGCCATGAACCGGCTGGAGCGCCATTGCGCCGGGTCCAGTACACCATCGCCATCGCTCCCGAGACCAGCAACCGTCGCAAGTCACGCTGTCCCATCTTCGATGTCCGGCCAAGCCGCTCCTTGCCACCGCTTGAGTGCTGGCGTGGTGTAAGCCCCAGCCATGCTGCAAAATCCCTGCCTTTCGAGAACGTCTGGGCCGGCGGGGCCAGCGCCACCATGGCAGCTGCGCAGATTGGTCCGATACCTGGAATGGTCAGCAATCGCGACACGGTATCGTCACTACGGGCCCGGTTCCGGACCTCCTCACTCAGTTCATCAATCCGGGCACCCAGCTCTTCGATCCGTTCAATCAGCATCCTGCCGAGTTCAGCGACCGATGCTGGCAGTCCGCTGTCGGGATCGCGGATCACACTCACCAGTTGGCCGAGGTGCGCCTTGCCTTTCGGTGCGATCACCCCGTACTCAGCCAGGTGACCGCGCAGTGCATTAATCGTCTGAGTACGCTGCCGCACAAACAGGTCCCGTGTCTTGAATGCCATCCCGGCAGCCTGTTGCTCCTCGCTCTTCGGTGCGACAAAGCGCATGGTCGGACGCAGCGCAGCTTCCACAATTGCCTCGGCATCGGCCGCATCGTTCTTGTTGCGCTTGACGAACGGCTTCACGTACACCGGAGCGATCAGTCGCACCTCATGGCCCAACCTGCCAATCTCGCGAGCCCAGTAATGCGAACTGGCGCAGGCTTCCATCGCCACCACGCACTTCGGCAACCCGCCAAAGAACGACAATACCCGCGAACGTGTCAGCTTCTTGCGCAACACCACCGAACCATCGGCTGCAGCCCCGTGCACCTGGAACACGCTCTTCGCCAGATCCAACCCGATAATGCTAATGTTCTCCATTGGACGCCTCCTTCATGTTGGTTCAACACCTCAACATTGGCACATCGATGCCGTTCGGGGGCGTCCACCCCATCGCTTACTATTTTTCCCTGATGTCTGCCATAAATTCCCTGTTCAGCTGAAAAATTTCCCTGTTCCGAATTTTAGGGAATTCGCGATCTAAGCCCCTGTAATTGATGGACTTATTCCGGCCAAACATCTGCAAATCAGGCCCAAAACGCCAAAATTCCCTGTAAATTCCCGTGGAACAGGGAATTTGGCACCTGAGACTGGTTCGCTGGAGACTGGGCGGGTCACCACCTTCGCAACCGGTCCGATACTCAA
>NZ_JBARVQ010000778.1:0-3548 GCF_049646345.1 Albidovulum sp.
GCCAAGGATGATGCCGCCCGTCGGGAAATCCGGCGCCGGGATGATCTCCATCAGCGCTTCCATCGACAGATCCGGGTCCTCGATCAGCGCCAGCGTGCCGTCGATCACCTCACCCAGATTGTGCGGCGGGATATTGGTGGCCATGCCGACGGCGATACCGCCCGCGCCATTGACCAGCATGTTCGGATAGCGCGCTGGCAGCACCGTCGGCTCGCGGTCCTTGCCGTCGTAGTTGTCCTGAAAATCGACTGTCTCTTTCTCGATATCCGCCAGCAGCGAGGCGGCGGGCTTGTCCATCCGCACTTCGGTATAGCGCATCGCGGCGGCGTTATCGCCGTCCATGGAACCGAAATTGCCCTGTCCGTCGAGAAGCGGCAGCGACATGGAAAAGTCCTGCGCCATCCGCACGAGCGCGTCATAGATCGCGGCGTCGCCATGCGGGTGGTACTTACCCATCACATCGCCGACGGGACGGGCGGATTTGCGGTAGGGCTTGTCATGGCCGTTGCCGGTTTCGTGCATCGCATAGAGGATGCGCCGGTGCACCGGTTTCAGCCCGTCACGCAGGTCCGGAATCGCCCGGCTGACGATCACGCTCATCGCGTAATCGAGATAGGCGGTCTTCATTTCCTCCGCAATGTCGACCGACGGGCCGTCATAAACGGGACGCTGGGGTTTTTCCTCAGCGTTTTCAGGGGTTTCCGGGGTATCGGTCACGGATGCTCGCCCTTTGTTTTTTTGCGCCCGCGCGGGGGCTAGATATTGTTGCGCGTGACTATACCCCATGCCATCCGTTGGGTGCAATGGCAGTGGGGCTGGTTTCGTCGGTCCGTGGTAACACAATCATAACACATTGTTTTCATTGTCGTTAACCGGTTCTGGTGTAGCATGGTCGCATAAGGCAGTTACGGAGGCAGCCATGCGCGCAAGCGGGCAAGGGGCCGAAACGGAGCTGATGCTGAAGGGCTATGGGCTCACGACGGCCGAACTTTACTACCGGATGCCGGACTACCGGCACGTCCTGAATTCCTTCATCTGGCAGGAATATGATCTTGCCCCGGACTATCCGGAACTCTTCAAATTCATCGAATTCTGGCAGCAGCAGATTGAGGGACCGCTGCATTCGGTCCGTTTTTGTCACCGCAAGCTGATCAGCCCGGGTGAATGGCGGAACGTGGTGGGCGAATTCCGGCTGCATTGAGGGTGGCCAGGACCTGCGAAACGTCGGCAAAACGTATGGCATCTGTCCATACGGCCCTTGCAGAGGTCGGACGGCCAAACCATGATGCGCGCCGCAAGCGGACCGGGGAGAAGACATGAAAGCGCGCATCACATGGGTCGGGGACCGGACCTTTACCGGTGGGGTCGAGGCAGGCCACCAGATCGTTCTGGGCAATGCCCATGGCGACAGCCTGAAGCCGGGGCCAAGCCCGATGGAGCTGATCCTGATCGGCACCGGTGGTTGCGCCTCTTACGATGTGGTCCATATCCTGCAAAAGGGACGGGAGCCGGTCGAGGACTGCATCTGCGACGTCAGCGCCGAACGGGCAGAGACGGAACCCAAGGTCTTCACCAGGATCCATCTGCAGTTCACGGTTAAGGGCAGGGGGCTTGATCCGAAAAAGGTCGAGCGGGCAGTTCAGCTATCGGCGGAAAAGTACTGTTCGGCCTCGGCAATGATGTCGAAGGTGGCCGATGTGACCCATGGGTTCGAGGTCATCGACCCGACCTGATCCGCTTGTTCAGGCGTTGTCATCGCCGAACCGCGCATCGTCGTCATATTCATCCTCACCCTCGGGCATGAACTTGCCCGAAAGCCGGATCGAATGGTCGTCATGGCGCGGGTCCATCACGACGTCCGACGGCAGTTCACCGGCCAGCCATTCGCGGATCTCTTCGCGGGTATCGCCCGGCTCCTGTTCCGTCAGTTCGGCGATGTAAGCCACGAAGGCGCGCTGATCGCCGTCGATCTCTTCCAGCTCGGCCTCATCGGCGGCGGGCCAGCGGTCAATGATCGCATCGAAGAATGCGGGCCAGTTTTCCTGGACATGCTGCCATTTCATCGGATCGGTTCCGCTATCGACTCTGTGCCGCCACAGTCTGCACCCGTTCAGGCGGGGGATAAAGAGGGGCTGACGGCCAAATGCCTCAGAACCAGCTTTTCACCGTCCGCGCGCCACCGGAAATGTCGTCGCCTACGCCTGCGACGGTGTTGCAGCCGGCAAGAGCCGTCAGAAGCGCGATCAGGGCCAGTTTCTTCATGCGGTCATTCCTCATACCACCAGACCTCGGGCTGAAAGCCGGGCCAGTCCCCGTATAGCGGAATACGTTCGGGATAGTGAAGATGCGAGGAATGCGCGATGCGGGACACTTTCGAGAACCAGACCGGAATGACATAGCGTCCAGCCGTCAGCACCCGGTCGAGCGCGCGGGTGGCGGCGATGAAATCCTCCTGGCTGCGGCTTTCAACCATGGCCTTGATCAGCGCCTCTGCGGCGGGCGAGTTCATGCCCATCCAGTTGCGCGTGCCGGGTTCGGTGACGCCTTTCGCCCCCCAATAGAGGAATTGTTCATTGCCGGGGGAAAGCGACAGGGCACGCGTGTACCAGGCCATACCGAATTCGTAATTGTTGGTGCGTTCCTTGTATTGGGCGCTGTCGACCACGGTCACCGTGGGGAAGATGCCAAGGGTTTTCAGCGCTTCGACATAGATATCGGCAATGGACTGGGTTTCTGTGGCGCCCGAAGCCAGCAACAGTTCAAAGGTAAAGGGCGTGCCGTCGGTATTCTTCAACGTGCCGTCCTCTACCGTCCATCCCGCCTCTTCCAGGAGTTTCGTCGCCTTGCGCAAGTTGCCGCGATCGACGGCGCGGTCGGCATTGCCGCCGGGCAGGGCGTAACCCTCGATCGTGCCGGGTGGCAGATCCGCGGCGAAGGGGGCGAGGAGTTCTGCCACGCGGCCCGTCGCGGGGCCTGCGCCCATGCCAAGGACAGAGTTCGAGAAATACGAGGTGATGCGCGGCTCGGTTCCGCCGTTCAGTGTCTGGTTGATGAATTCGAAGTTGAAGGCCAGAAGCATCGCCTCGCGCACCCGCCAGTCGACGAAGACCGGATCGCGGGTGTTCATGACGAAACCGGTGATGCCCGAGGGGCGCTGGTTTTCGATCTCTGACTTCACGACTTCGCCCGACTGGATCGAGGTGAAACCGTACTGGTCGGCCCATTTCGCCGAATTGGCTTCCCGGTGGCTGGAGGTTTCACCGCCCGTGAAGGCCTGAAACACCACGTCGCCATCGCCGTAATAGTCATAGCGGATTTCGTCAAAATTGTTCTGGCCCTTGTTGAAGGCCAGATCCTTGCCCCAGTAATCGGGGTTGCGTTTGAAGCTGATGTAACGGCCCGGTTCGAACCCGGCGACGATATAGGGGCCGGTGCCGGTGGGCACATCGAGGGCGGCGTCCTCGAAAGTCTTGCCCTCCCACTGCGCCTTTTTCAGGATCGGCCGCATCCCCATCAAAAGCGCCAGTTCACGGTCCTCGGTGTTGAAG
>NZ_JBARVQ010000779.1:0-2822 GCF_049646345.1 Albidovulum sp.
CCCCAAATACGGCTGCCGGGCTTGCGGCACCATCCACCAGGCGCCGGCGCCGGAACGGCCGATCGCCAGGGGGCTGGCAACGCCGGCGCTGCTGGCGCAGGTGCTGATCAGCAAATATTGCGATCACCTTCCGCTCTACCGCCAGAGCCAGATCTTCGCCCGCCAGGGCGTCACGCTGAACCGCTCGACGCTGGCCAACTGGGTGGCGGGCGCCGCCTGGTGGCTGGCTCCGATCCGCGATCGGATCGCCGATCACGTCATGGCGGCGGAGAGGGTCTTCGCCGATGACACGGTCTTGCCGGTTCTCGATCCAGGCCGCGGGCGCACCCGTACCGGGCGGCTCTGGGTCTACGCCCGGGACGACCGACCCTGGGGCGGGAATGATCCGCCGGCGGTTCTCTATTGTTATAGTCCGGACCGTCGTGCCGAACGTCCGGCTACGCATCTGAAGACGTTCAGAGGTATCCTGCAGGTTGACGGATATCCCGGCTTCGAGCCGCTGGCCGCACGGCGCGACATCGATCTGGCCGCCTGCTGGGCGCACGCACGGCGCAAGTTTTACGACGTGCATCAGGCGACTGGCTCGCCGATCGCGCAGGAGGTCCTGCGCCGGATCGCAACGCTCTACGCGATCGAGGCGGAGATCAGGGGCCGTTCCGCCGCTAGCCGAAAGGCCATACGGCGCGCGCAGTCCCGCCCGATCGTGGACGACCTGCAGCCCTGGCTCGAGCGGCAGTTGCTGCGCCTGCCACAGCGCAGCGGTCTCGCCGAGGCGATCCGCTACGCGCTCACCCGATGGCCGGCGCTCTGCCGGTTCCTCGAGGATGGTCGGATCGACCTCGATACCAACACCGTTGAACGCGCCATCCGTCCGGTCACGCTCGGTCGCAAGAACCACCTCTTCGCCGGCTCCGACGGTGGCGCCGACAGATGGGCGACAATCTCCACCCTGATCACCACTGCGAAACTCAATGACGTCGAACCTCAGGCCTGGCTGACAGATGTCCTTCACTGCCTCGCCGACGGCCATCCGATCAACCGCATCAACGAGCTCCTGCCGTGGAACTGGGCGGCCGTTTAAGCTCATTCTCCCTTCTCCCGTGTCATAAGTGGACGCTTACGGGAACCGGGTGGTGCCTTATCAGGGATCGATTGCAGCGTTTTTGAACCCGTAGAGCTGTTCCTGCAGGGCCCAATCCAGCGGGATCGGCCTGCGGATGATCCGCTCCAGGGTCAGCTCGGACGGCTGTGATCCGTCCAGAATCGCGCGCTGGATTCTGGGCGACAGAAACGCGAGTTGAGCGCGTGTTCGGATGTATGAGTCTGAATGTGGAGACGTGGAAGCCATTTGGGCCAATGACTTTCCGCCTTTCAGATCGTTGACCCAGTGATGCGCGCGCGCCAGGGCGCGCAGCAGGGTTCGGTCCGGTTCCGGCCTGTGGTCACCCGCGATCAGCCTGGCCTCGACACCACGGCGTCGCAGAGAGAATGGCATTTCAATCGCCATCACCTCAGGGTTCAGATGCTCGGGTTTCAGCCCGAGTTCGGCGGAAAGGGTTTCGGGGGTCAGAGTCAGCGTGATCGTATTGGCTGCCAGAGTGCCAGCGGAAAGAAGCCTCGCCAGCAGGGCAGGTGACCCTTCCCTGAGCCTCTCCGACATCATGCGCGCATGTTGATGGAGCCCATCGACGCCCCTGAGATCGGGCGTCGCGCAGAGCCGATGCGAGCGATCGAGGTTTTTGACATGATCGGCAATGAGACCGGCGACGAGTTGCTCCAGCGCCGGGGCCGGTATTCGCCAGCCCCGCGGATCGGGCCCACCCGAGATCAGGCGGTTAGAAACATAGTATCGAAGCTGACGGCCGTGGCGTCTGGTGTGTGTCGGTGTCAACCGATCGCCGGTCTCGTCGCGTAGCTTTCCGGTCAGGGGCGCGGTCTGTGGCATTGATCTGGATATGTCGTTGCTGCGCGTTCTGGGTCTTGCGCTGGCGGCTTGTAGCTTGCCCTGGACGCAGTCCCACAGGTCATCCGGGATGATGGCGTCATGAAGGCCATCCCAGATGTTGTCCCTGTGTTTGATCTTGCCGATGTAGATCGGATTGCGAAGCAGCGCGTAGATCTGGCCGCGGGTGAAGAGGTTGCCGCCCTGAACCCGCCCGCTTCGAAAGTGATGTTGTTTCGAACGTAAACCGATTTGCTCTGCCTCCCGGGCGACAGCGTTCAGACAGCCCAACCGGTCGTAAAGTTGAAAGATCGCCTCAACTCTCTTTGCTTCATCCCTGTTTACGACAAGTCCGCGGACCTTGGGGTCGGGATGCGGGTCATAGCCAAGGGGTGGCACGCCACCCATCCAGAGCCCTTTCTTCTTGGAAGCGGCGATCTTGTCGCGGATCCGTTCAGCTGTGACTTCGCGTTCGAACTGGGCGAAGGACAAGAGTACATTGAGCGTCAGGCGGCCCATGGAGGATGCGGTGTTGAAGGCTTGCGTCACCGAGACAAAGGAACAACCCGCCTGGTCCAGCCGCTCGACGAGCTTGGCGAAGTCTGCCAAGGACCGGGTAGGCCTGTCGATCTTGTAGACCACGATCATCTGGATGCGGCCGCTGTCGATATCGGTCAGAAGCTGCTTGAGGGCAGGCCGCTTCAGTGTTCCGCCAGAGATGCCGCCGTCATCATAGCGGGTCTTGTCGAGGACCCAGCCTTCATGACGCTGGCTGGCGATATAGGCCGAGCAGGCCTCGTGCTGGGCATCAAGGGAGTTGAAATCCTGATCAAGGCCTTCGTCGGAGGATTTGCGCGTGTAGATGGCGCAGCGGATCCGC
>NZ_JBARVQ010000780.1:0-1831 GCF_049646345.1 Albidovulum sp.
CCCCCGCTCTATAGGAACAAAGGACGGGGTTATCTACAAGAACACGCTGTAGCGTCAATCAGGCACTGTCAGCTTCTTGGTGCGTTACTTCGACAAGCAACGCGCGTATTCGCAAGAGAAGGAGAAACAAGATGGGCGAGAACTACCAGGTTTACCGGGCTGCTGTTAATGCCGCCAAGGGCATCCGCCAGTTCCAGAAGGCAGACAACGCGATCGACAAAGACAACGTGGACTCGGCTGCGCGGCACTTCGACAAGGGGCTCGGCTTCTTTGCGTCAGCTCTTGATCACCTCGAGAAGGCCGAAGATGATGCTTACGAAACGGCGGCCAAGGAACTGACGAAGGGCAATGACGAGCTCCAGAAGTCTATTGACGCCTACGGCAAGGACGACATGAATGGCGCCGCGAAGCACTATGCGAAAGCGCTCGAGCATTACGATACGGCGCTGGACGAGCTCGACGCCTGACTGACCGTGAAGATCGGCGGGCACGGTTAAGCCGTGCCGGCCACTGATGATGGGGCTGATCGAGCAGACGTCGTCGCGGTTCCGTACCGATAAGAAGGAATAATCAAGAGAGAAGATGCCATGACACTCATAGAGACCATCAAGAAAGACGCGAAGACCTCTAAATGGGTTGGAGTACTGCTTCTGATCGCAGGATTCCTGGCACTCGTTGCGCCTCTCGGGGCCGGTCTGTCATTAACCGTGATGATCGGCGTGCTGCTGCTCATGAGCGGTGCGGCCCAGCTTGTGCTGGTTTTCAAGGCAGGCTCCTTCGGAGAGGGCCTCCTGCTTGCCATCTTTGCGGCACTCAGCCTGATCGCCGGAGGCTACATGCTGTCGCAGCCCGTTTCCGGGCTGGCCACGCTGACCCTTTTCCTCGCCGGCTATTTCATAGCCAGCGGTGTTGTGCAGGTCATCGGCGCTTTTGGGGCGAGGCCGGAACAGGGGTGGGGCTGGCTGCTGTTCGGCGGCATCATCTCTTTTATGCTCGGGGTGATGATCTGGCGACAATTCCCGATATCCGGGGTGTGGGCCGTTGGTACCCTGGTGGGTGTCCAACTCATGATGAGCGGCTGGACGCTGATTGCGGTCGGTGGTCTTGCCAAGAACGCCGTAAAGGAAGTCGGCGCGTCCTAGGGTGCGGTATGCGGATGACCTGGGGTGTCGACGCCATACCATGATGTTTTTCGGTAGGCCCGTGCCGTACCGAACGGCCGTGTGTGTCCGACGGCGCCTGCAGTACGGCTCGGGCCCCGGATCATGCACGCTATAAAAATAGCGGCGGTGGGCTGGCTGTTACTCTTCCTGTTTTTGGCCATGGCCGGTGTAGCGATGATCCGCAGCGTCGACGAGCCGGAGCTGGTAACGGATGTGCAGTCAGAATGTGTGGTATTCGACATCGACGGAACCCTTACGCCGGAAGTCCTGTCCATCAAGACCGCTCGGGAGGGCGCTGCAACCGCTGTTCGGGCGTTTGCCGATTCGGGATACCTCATCGTCTACCTTAGCGCCCGAATTCCGCTGTTGCAGGGAGGAATTCGCGATTGGCTCGAGGAGAACGGGTTCCCGCCGGGCAGGCTGCACGTGACCGAATCGCGCTACGATCGGGAGGATCACGCCGCGTTCAAGAAACGGGTGCTGGAGGCCTATACAGCGGGCGGCTGTGGCTTCGTCGCCGCCTACGGCGACTCCAGTTCCGATTTTGAAGCCTACGCGAGCGTCGGAATAAGCCCACAGCGTATCTTTGCACTTAAGCGCGAGGGCAAGAAAACCTGCCAAACCGGCGCCTGGGCCGGGTGTTACGCGACCTGGGGCGAGCAGATGGA
>NZ_JBARVQ010000781.1:0-3327 GCF_049646345.1 Albidovulum sp.
GTCGAAACGCTCAAGTGAGAGGCTGTTGCCGTGAATGACCACGCCTGCGATGCCGCGCAGTGCGGTTTGAATATAGCACATATGGAATGTGGACCGGTTCAGCTCGACCGCCTCAACCCAAAGCTGCCGGGCGGGGTCGATCCCTTGCGCTTCCAGCGTATCGGCAGCCGCGATCACCATGCACCCCGCTCCGGCGGCGGGTTCGCCAAGAGTGAGAAAGCCATGTTCCGCAACGATACCGCGTGCGTCTCCGAGGCTCATTTCGGCATTCAGGCGGCTGATTTCATAGGGTGTGAAGAACTGCCCCATATCGCTGTCAAGCGCGCCAATCTCACCCGCAACCCTACCGAGGAAGTCGATGCCCCCCAGGTTCAGGGCGAGGACGGCCATGCTCAGAAGCTCGGGCATCTTTCGGACGTCATCCTTGTTCCGGTAGCGCCCAACCACCTCCATATAATTTGCCTCGCGCCGCTCGGCCTCTTCCGCGTTCTGGGCGGCAGTCTTGGCCAGAGTGCAAAAGGCCAGTTCGCAGAAATCGCGGAATACTTCTGTCCGGCTTTTGGAGCCGTCAATATCCGCCATGCACCGCACGAATCTGGCGACCCTACCGGACGCCTCGCTCTGGGCGGTCATTGGACCCGCTCCGCCAGATAGGCCCCGTGGGCAATCGTGTCGCAATCCCCAAAATCCAGATCATGCTTATCGGCCATGTGACGCAGATCAGCGAGGGCATGGGTCAAAAGGCGGTGGATTTCGTCGGCATCATCAGGATAGGCGGCGGCGAGTGCGGACAGGATGCTGTCTGCCTGAATGTCGGGGACATTGTTGCTATCATTCATGGCTGCGCGCCCCTCAGAACGAGAGTGCGGCAAAGACCGGCCAGAACGGCGGCAAGCTCGGTGCGGTTCAATCCTGAACCTGCGGGAGGGTAGGGGGCACTCATGCCCCCGCCTCCGTCCAGTCTGTCGCCCAACTGTCCATCGTGGCGATGGTTCTCCCGTCGGGGTCGATCAGGCGCAAGTCAGGCTTGATCGTAGCAGCGGCGTGGTAATAGACGGCCCATCATGCGGAGCGTGTTTTCGCTGGTCGAATAGATGGCCTGCGGCTCGGTCTGGCCTTCATGTTCAGCCAAAAGAGAAAAGAGACGTCCGGACATAAACTGTCCTCCTTGGGGTGATGCCCCTTCCGGTCTGGTGCCGAAAATCGGGGCGGGGTTTCTGGCGAGGAAGCGCGAAGCGCGCCCCTCTCCTGAAAGCCTGCCTCCCGGCGAGGGCAGGGGGGGAACCGCCGCAATGAGAAAATCAAGCAGACAAGGGGGTGGTGCGGCCCGCAGCCGCAGGCGAGGACACGGCCCCGCAGGATGCGCAGTATTTTCTTGTTGCGGTGGGGGACCGGCGGTCCCCAATACGGACGCGCTCTTGGCGCGGCCCAGGGATGCGGGCGGCGTTCGGCTTGCCCGACCCCCCCGCCAACGTGATCGCCGCGCTTGTGTCAGATGCCAAGCAAAACCGACTTTTGCCTCACATAGCTGACCCAGTGAGTGGTTGGCTGACTTCTTGCCCCAGTGATCGTAACCCGAAGGGCGCATCGGCGCGGACCAGGACGACCATGGCCGAAGGCTCGCACACTGGCTCGGAGAGACAGGGCGCGGGCCATTCGGACAGGAAGGATGGGCCGGGACGTTGCGGGCGGAAGCCGGTTAGCCGGCTGTAGCCTAGAGCGCGGTGACACGTCCAAAGGACGGGGCAGGGGCCAAGCGGCCACTCAGGGTCGGCGCGGCGATCGGCCGGTTTGAGCCCAGATTGTCGGATTGCTGCAGTGCAGCCAACGTCTCCTTTGCCGAAGCCATGAAAACGCCATACGAACAGACTAGATCGGCGCCAAAATTCAAGCTTCGGAGTGTCTGATGCGCAGTCTTGTCGGCCTTTTGGGCTTAACATGTTTCATGGCAATGGGGATTGGCGCATCCGCGGAGGAAATTTATCTGACGGCCACCGGTGACAGGGTGAGCGCCCTCGACGTATTCCAGGACTGCGACGACTGCCCAGAAATGATAGTCTTGCCATTGGGCCAGTTTCAGATGGGATCGTCTGTGGGGGAGGCACTCGCCGCGGAAAGACGGTTCTTTGCAAACCAGAATGTCGATCCCGCTTCTTACGAAGAAAAGCTCAGGCAGGCCT
Organism: Albidovulum sp.; assembly: GCF_049646345.1. Taxonomy (GTDB): domain Bacteria; phylum Pseudomonadota; class Alphaproteobacteria; order Rhodobacterales; family Rhodobacteraceae; genus Albidovulum. The sequence continues at coordinate 2,181 of NZ_JBARVQ010000781.1, forward strand.
TGATCGATCTTGGCATCGATCCAGATCACCCTGAAGAAGCGTTACTGAAGTACTACGCCAGCGGGCACGTCAATCGCCACGAAGACCCCCAGTACTCGGTAAACCCAATGCTCCACGAAGTGCCGGTCCATCAGGTCTCCATTGATCTGCCAATCGCGATGGGACGCAATGAAGTGACACGCGAAGAATGGGCCGCTTGCGTCGAGGATGGCGGCTGCGAACAGGGGCAAAGGGACATCCCGGTATACGACTATGTCGCGTGCGAGAGAACCTCGGGCTGTGTGCCCACGCCAGACGCGCGTGTCGCGTTCCGACATCAGCAAAATCCACCCAAAACACATCCGCGTGGCCCAAGGGTGGGAGTTACCTTCTATGAAGCGATGGAATATGCTGCGTGGCTGAACAAGAAAATCGGTGCCAACGTGTATCGCGTCCCGACCGAGGCTGAATGGGAGTATGCAGCGCGGTCTGAAACAACAACGAGGTTCGCACAGGGTGACACTCTGACATTGGACCAAGCGAATTATTTGGTGGCTCGGCGCGACATCGTGGATGGCGAATACGTTTGGGAACACGACCTTGGGAGCGCACATGACCTTTTGCCGGTCGACCTCCTCGACGCTGCAAATGATTGGGGACTACGACATATGTCTGGCAACGCTTCCGAGTTCACGAGCACCTGTGGAGACGGCCCCCACCGCGGCTTGACATCGTCCAGTGCATACATTGCTGCCGACTCAGATCGCACAGACTGTAAGCGCTCCGTGAAAGGTGGCAGCTACAATGGAAACGTCGAATTGGCACGACCCGCGCGGCGTGTTCCGCTTCCCAGCGATCATTGGTCGCCATCAGTTGGATTTCGGGTGGTTAGGGACTTAACGCCTGTTTCTGACTCCTGGAACTAGAACGTAAACAGTCAAAAGCGGTCGTTGACGATGTTATTGGCAGTGTCCGCTCTGTCCGCGGCTTGACCCTTGGCGATTGCAAGGGCGAAGGCTCGGTCTGGGTCAGAATTGCGTAAAACGGCCCATTGATCAGTTTCAGAAAACCCGCTGTATCGAGTCATAGATGCGGGACGTTCCACAGCTTGCGCGGGGATCTCCGAACCCTCTTTCGCCAGAGGATTCCAGCCTTGCCACGGTCAGGT
>NZ_JBARVQ010000782.1:0-8991 GCF_049646345.1 Albidovulum sp.
ACCCTCTACAAGGAACGTAACCTCGTCGAGCGGTTCTTCAGTCAGATCAAACGCTTCCGCCGTATCGCCCTGCAGTGCGAGAAAACCGTCAGCTCATTCAAAGCCTTCGTCAATCTCGCTTGTGCTATGGCGTGGATCGGGTAAATGCAGACGCCCCCCTAAAGTGCTTCGGGTTTTCGCTTAGATAACAAGTATTAGAATTCGAACTCAAAAGGCTCGAATTCTGATTCAGAGTAAACTCGAAACGCTTTAATCCAAAAAAAATGTGCTCCCGGATCATCGCTGAAATGACCGGGAGCTGGCGGCAACATATTGCCTCACGGGAGCATTGAGCGTTGCCATCAAGATATGTTGTGGGGCGCGCTACGCAGCTTCGGCATTACCCACAAGATTGCTGAGCTTGTCGATCGCTTCCTGAATCAGGCTTTCGACATTCGCATCTGCGCCTTTATCAGTTCCGCCTGCGTTTGCGGTGTTTGTATTTTCAGCGCCTTCACCCTTACCGACCATCTTTTCAAGCATGGCGATGAGTTGCCCAACGAGATCGCGCAGAGCCGCCTGATCGGATCCCGCGCCCTCCGGAGCGTCGGCGCCTCCGGCTTTTTCACCTGCTGCTCCGCCTGCGGCCTCAGCACCGTTGCCGCCCTGAGGTGCAGCGCTCTCACCCTCAGCTTCACTCTCATCATCAAGAGTGCCAAGCAGTTCGTTGAGATTTTTCGTAAGCTCCTGCAGCCGATCCTGTTCCCAATCTTTAACGTTGCCGGCGTCTTCGGCACCATCCGTCGCGCCCTGGGACTCACCACCTCCGGCACCTTCACTGTCCAATCCCTGCTCGCTCAACATGCCTTGGAAGCTTTCGAGCTGCGTCATGATCTGCTGGGCCATGCCTTGAATGCTTGAACTGTCATCCATCTGCTCGCCACCCAGGCCCGCATTCTTTGCGGCTTCCCATTCATGACCCTGGCCTTCTTGCGGCATCGTAATATTGATGCTTAGCATATTCGAGAAAAGCGCTCCTTCTTGAGATATGTTACCCGCAGATTGCTCCGGCTGGTCAAATTGCATCGGATCGCCGCGACCGGCACCATTGATACTTCCCACGCTCATTTTGATCTCCTCAAGTAAATCCTGAAATAAGGCATACCCATCAGGCCGAAGCGGTGTCTGTGCGAAACACTACGCGGGACGTTGCAGAGAACTACTTACGGCAGCTTGTAGGCCCCTACGGCTCTGCTGAGGGCGCGGATGCACAGGCCCTGACGGCATCGAGATGGCCGGTATAAAGCGTGTATCCGACAGGCTCAGGACCTTTTATTGGCCGCTCCAAAGGTGGCCTGACGACGAAGATCCATGCAGCGGTCGACGCCCTCGGGCTGCCAATCCGAACTGTCATCACCCCCGGTCAATGTGGTGAGAGTCCGCAGGCACGAGGGCTGATCGACGGGCCAACGGACGCGCAACACGTCATCATGGTCGCCGCCTATGATGCATACCATCTGCGCGCAGTACTGTCACGGCATGTGGTCGATCAGGTTGGAGGTGAATCGTTCTGGCTCTGAACTCCAGCATCTGCAGATGAACTCTTGAGCCGTGAGGCTTTAGATTGCCTTCAATCGTCGTCCAAAGGTGTAGAAGCGAATGAAGGCACAGAAATTCCACCACGTGCGCGGACACTAACTAAACGTATGTGTGGTAAGCGTGTGTGAAGCGCCCGAAACGGCGGCGTCAAGATTCTGATATATATATGCTTTTTTTGAGAACGGGTGGTGGCGGAAGCGGTGGGATTCGAACCCACGAACGAGTCTCCCCGTCGCTGGTTTTCAAGACCAGTGCCTTCAACCACTCGGCCACGCTTCCGTCGGCAACGGCCTTACCCTGTTGTTTGCGATTCTGAAAGCCGGTCGCGGCTGATTTCCGCGTGCATGCCTGCCCAGCCTTTCCTTGCGGTATGCGACCCGCTAGAATAGGTTAAAACACGGCAATTGACGCATCCGTCGGATGCAAACCGGGCTGGTCCTGCATGCGATTACGAGATGTGGTGACCGTTCTTTCTGGGCAGTTCAAACGCGGCGGTGAGTTCGCGTGAAATTGGGGGCGAACATGAATAGGCAGGGCAAACCGTGGCTCGGGACATTGATTGTCGCGGGTTTCGCGCTGAGCGCGTGTCAGACGGGATCTCAATCGGCCGTGGATTCAGAGACAAAGGTGCAGTCCAGCGCCGTGTCCCTGGAAGGGTCGGTTGATAAGGAGGTCGAGGCGCCCGAGGTCTTTCAACTGACGTCCAAGGGGCTCTGGGATGGCCGCCCGTCGCTTGGCGGCACCTGGGTCGCGCATCCTGATGTGACCGACCCCGAACGGGTCGTTATCCGCAATGCGGCCAACGGAAAATCGATCACCGGCGCCCTGTTCCGGCTCGAGCGAGACAATCCCGGACCCAGCCTTCAGGTGTCCTCCGACGCGGCAGAGGCGCTCGGCCTGCTTGCTGGGCAGCCGACGGAACTGAGCGTCGTGGCGCTCCGCAAACAGAAGATCGAACTGCCGCCTGCGCCACAGCCCGAGGCAGAAGCAGAAGCGACCGGGACGGCAACCGCCGCGACCGGTCAGGCGACAACCGAGACCGCCGCTCCGGAAACCGAGATCGCCGCCGAGCAGCAGGCCGAGCAACCGGCGAAGAAGTCCGGCGGGCTCTTTGGGTTCCTGCGCAAGAAGCCCAAACCCGAAGCAGAACCTGAAATGGCAGAGACCGCACTCGCACCCGAAGTGCCTGGTGCAGACCAGCCGCTGCCCGAAAACGCGGTCGTCGAAACTGAAAGCGCTGTGGTCGACGACTTGGCCTTGGCACCGGAAGCCGCCGCAGAACCGGCCCGCAAGAAATCCGGCGGACTTTTCGGGTTCCTGCGCAAGAAGCCGAAGGAAGACCCGGCTATGGCCGCGCCGGTCACGGACGGAGTGACATCTGGCCCCATCGAACAGGCGCCGCTTGACGCAATCACCGGCTCAGCGGCGGCGGCCCTCGACCGGGCCGACGCGCAAGGCACCGCAGCGCCGGACCAGACCCGGCTGGAGCGCTCCTATATCCAGATTGCGACCTTCACTGCCGAGGAAAACGCCACTACGGCGGCCGACAAGGTGAAGTCGGCAGGCCTGACCGCAACGGTGATCCCCGAACAGGGCAATGAAAAGCCCTATTGGCGCGTCGTCGTCGGCCCGGTCGCTTCGGTCGCCGAACGCGATGCTCTGATGACCCGAGTGAAGGATATCGGTTTTGCCGACGCCTTCCCCGTTGCCAAGTAAACGAAGGACCGACGACACGATGTTTCGCCTCTTCGCCCCTTTGATCCTCGGGCTTCTCGCGGCCCTTCCCGCCCAGGCCTTCGATACCCGCGCCAAGGCGGCCTGGGTCTATGACATGACGACCGACACCGTGCTTCTCGACAAGAACGCGCATGAAAAGCTGCCGCCTGCCTCGATGTCGAAGCTGATGACGATCAATATGCTCTTTGAAGCGCTCCGCGATGGACGGGTGCGGCTGGATGAGGAATTCGCGGTGTCGTCGCGCGCCAAGGCGATGGGCGGCTCAACCATGTTCCTCAACGAAACTGACCGGCCGACGGTCGAAGAGCTGATCAAGGGCATCGTGGTTCTTTCCGGCAACGACGCCTGTGTTGTCGTGGCCGAAGGGCTGGCGGGGACCGAGGAAGATTTCGCCAAGAAGATGAACGAACGGGCCAAGACGCTTGGCCTCAACGATTCCACCTTTGCCAATGCCTCGGGCTGGCCGCATCCGAACCAGCGCATGTCGATGCACGATCTTGGCCGCGTTGCCGAACGTCTGATCGACGAATTCCCGGAATATTACGGCTATTTCGCGCTGACCGAGTTTCCCTATGATGGCCGCTCTCCCGACAACCGCTTCAACCGCAACCCGCTTCTGCATCTTGGTATCGGTGCCGACGGGTTGAAGACCGGGCATACGCAGGAAAGCGGATATGGTATCGTCGGCTCCGCCGTACAGGATGGCCGCCGCGTGGTCTTTGCGATCACCGGGCTGACCTCGGAACGCGAACGGGCCGAAGAGGCTGAGCGTGTCGTCAACTGGGCCTTTCGCGAATTCGTCCAGAAGACGGTCGCCGAAAAAGGAACCCGCATCGCCGATGCCGATGTCTGGCTGGGCCAGTCGACGCGCGTCGGTCTGGTCGTGAGCGAGGATCTCGAACTTCTCTTGCCGTCGCTCGCGCAGGAAAAGCTGACCGCCAATGTGGTCTATACCGGCCCGATCGAGGCACCGATCGAGGAAGGTCAGAAACTCGCCGAATTGCAGATCAACATCCCCGGCATTCCGATGGCCACCGTGCCGCTGGTCGCCGAACAGGCGGTGCCCAAGGGCGGGTTCCAAAGCCGCCTGCGCACCGCTTTCGGCATCCTTGCCAAGCGCGTGATGGCCGAGATTGCCGAGATGCAAAGCTGACCGGCGGTATGTTCATCACCTTTGAGGGGATCGACGGGTCCGGCAAATCGACCCAGGCACGGATGCTGGCCGATCACTTGCGCGGCTTGGGCCGCGATGTGGTGCTGACCCGTGAACCGGGTGGCAGTACGGGGGCCGAGGAAATCCGGCGGCTGGTGCTTGAGGGCGATCCCGATCGCTGGTCGGCGGAAACCGAGATCCTGCTTTTTACCGCAGCCCGGCGCGACCATCTGGAACGGGTGATCGACCCGGCGCTGAAGGCAGGCAAGGTCGTCATCTCTGACCGGTTCGCCGATTCGACCCGGATGTATCAGGGCCTGTCGCGCGGTGATCTGCGTGACACGGTGGACCGGCTGCATCAGATGATGATCACCCGCGAACCCGACCTGACCTTTATCATCGACATGGACCCGGAAACCGGGCTTGCCCGCGCCAGAGGGCGGAACGGAACTGAGGAACGGTTCGAGGATTTCGGGGCCGGATTGCAGGCCAGGATGCGTGATGGCTTCCTGTCGCTCGCCGCCGAATTTCCCTTCCGCTGCCGGGTAATCGACGGCAACCGCCCGCCCGAAACTGTCGCGGCAGAGGTCGCCGCGATCGCCGACAGGGCGCTGGCATGAGTGATCCCGACCATCCAGAACCCGATCGCATCGAAGGCGCCCCACATCCCCGGGACACCGTCCGGCTGATCGGACAAGGTGCTGCCGAGGCGTCCTTTCTCGATGCCCATTCAGCGGGGCGGCTTCATCACGCTTGGCTTCTGACCGGGCCGCGCGGGGTCGGCAAGGCCACACTCGCCTGGCGCATTGCCCGTTTCCTGCTGGCCACACCCGAGGATGATGGCGGCAGTCTGTTCGGCGATCCGGCCCCCGCGCCCGCAACACTCGACATTGCCCCTGATCACCCGGTCGCGCGGCGCATCCATGCAGGCTCTGAACCCCGGCTCTTTCCGCTCCGACGGGCATGGGACGCCGACAAGAAGCGGCTGAAAAGCGTCATCACGGTGGACGAGGTCCGGCGGATGAAAAGCTTCCTGCAGCTTTCCGCCACCGATGGCGGCCGCCGCGCCGTGATCGTCGATCCGGCGGATGAAATGAACATTGCCGCCGCCAACGCGCTTTTGAAGATGCTCGAGGAACCGCCCCATGGCGTCACCTTCCTTCTGATCTCGCACCAGCCCTCGCGGCTTCTGCCAACCATCCGCTCGCGTTGCCGCGAACTTCGGCTCACCACCCTCGCGCCCGACGCCCTTACCGAAGCCATGCAAGCCGCCGGGGCGGAGGCAGGCAATGGCACCGCCCTTGCAACGCTGGCAGGCGGATCGGTGGGTGAGGCGATGCGGCTGACCAATCTCGACGGGTTGGAGACCTACGCTGCCATCGTCAAGCTCTTCGCGACGATCCCCCGCCTTGACCGGCCACAGGCGCTGAAACTCGCCGACAGCGCCGCGCAGCGGGGGGCCGAGGAGAAACTCTCGCTTTTTCTCGACCTCATGGACCTTTTCCTTGCCCGCCTCGCCCGCGCCGGTGCGACCGGCATGACAGGACCAGAGGCCGCACCGGGCGAGGCACAGCTTCTGGCCCGCCTCGCGCCCCATGCCACTGCAGGCCGCCGCTGGGCCGAACTGCAACAAAGCCTTGGTGCCCGCGCGCGACACGGCCGCGCGGTCAACCTCGACCCCGCTGCCCTGATCCTCGACATGGTGCTGAAGATCGACGAAGCCGCACGCGACACGCTCGCCGCCTGACCCAAACATCCGCCCTCACAGAATTCGCGCGCGCCACCGCATTCCCCTCGGCCAAAAAACGCGCTAAAGGCAGGCCATGACCAGACCTGCTTTTATCACCGACAGCCACTGTCATCTCGACTTCCCCGACTTCGCCGGGGAACTGCTCGACGTCATCGCTCGCGCCCATGCCGCAGGTGTGCATCGCATGGTGACGATCTGCACGCGGCTGAAGAACGAAGCGCAGGTCCGCGCCATCGCGGAAACCCATGCCAATGTCTTCTATGCCGCTGGCACCCATCCAATGAGTGCCGCCGAAGAGCCGATGGCGACAGTGGATGAGCTGACCGCACTGGCGAAACACCCGAAATTCGTCGGCATCGGCGAAACCGGGCTCGACTACCACTACACCGCCGACAGTGCCGAGGTGCAAAAGCAATCGCTCCGCATCCATATCGCGGCGGCCCGCGAAACCGGTCTGCCGCTGATCATCCATGCCCGCGCGGCGGATGAGGATATGGCCCGCATCCTGAGTGAAGAACACCGAAACGGCGCCTATGCTTGCGTCATGCATTGCTATTCCTCGGGGCCAGAGCTGGCACGCGCAGCACTCGACCTTGGCTTTTACCTCTCCATGTCCGGCATTGCCGCCTTCCCCAAAAGCGCCGAGCTGCGCGACATCTTCGCGAACGCCCCGGTGGACCGTATCCTTGTCGAAACCGACGCCCCCTACCTCGCCCCGCCACCACATCGCGGACGGCGCAACGAACCGGCCTATACCGCTCATACCGCCAAGGTCGGGGCCGAGATCTTCGGCCTCAGTTACGAGGATTTCGCAGCCCGGACCGAGGCGAATTTCGACCGGCTCTTCTCCAAGGCGGCAGCAGCCGCAAAGGCGGCCTGACATGGCGCGGATGCGCTTTACCATCCTTGGCTGCGGTTCCTCCGGCGGCGTGCCGCGGATCGGCGGGCTCTGGGGCGACTGCGACCCGGAGAACCCGAAGAACCGCCGGACCCGCTGTTCGATGCTGGTCGAACGCATCGGCGAAGAGGGCATCACCCGCGTCCTGATCGACACCTCGCCCGATATGCGCGCGCAGCTTTTGCGGACCGAGATCGACCACCTCGATGCCGTCCTCTACACCCATTCCCATGCCGATCATGTCAACGGGCTGGACGATCTGCGCCAGCTTGTGTTCCTGACCCACCGCCGTGTCGCGGTCTGGGCCGATGCGCAGACGCAGGAAGCGCTGATGTCGCGCTTTGCCTATGCGTTCGTGCAACCCGAAGGGTCCTCCTATCCCCCGATCTGTGATCTGCACACGATCCGGGGCGTGGTCGATATCGACGGACCCGGCGGGCGGATCAGCTTTGACCCGTTTGAGGTCGATCACGGCGATATCGACGCTTTAGGCTTCCGCATCGGCAATCTTGCCTATCTGCCCGATGTGCTGTCGATCCCGGAACCGGTCTGGGACAGCCACCTCAATGGGCTCGATTTCTGGATCGTCGACGCGCTCCGCCGCAAGCCACACCCGACCCATGCTCATCTGGCCCTGACGCTCGAATGGCTGGACCGCGCCCGGCCGAAAAACGGCATCGTTACCAACATGCATATCGACCTGGATCATGCGACGGTTGAGGCAGAGACCCCCGACCATATCAGCGCCGCCTATGACGGGATGGTGCTGGAATTCGGGGTCTGATCCTTGAATCTGCCGATCGAGACCCTTCTCGATGTGACACTCCCGGTCTTTCTGGTCATCGGCTTCGGCTATCTCGCTGTTCTTTTAAAGCTCTTTCCCGATAGTGGCGTCGACGGGCTGATGAAATTCACCCAAGGGTTCGCCATCCCTTGCCTCTTGTTCCGGGCAATCTCCACCCTCGACCTTGGCCAGACCTTCCAGTGGCCGCTGCTGCTTTCCTTCTATACCGGTGCCACCTGCGGCTTTTTCGCAGGGCTTTTCGGCGCAAGGTTTCTCTTCGGGCGGCCCTGGCCGGATGCGGTGGCGATCGGGTTCTGCTGCCTCTTCTCGAACTCGGTTCTTCTGGGCCTGCCCATCACTGAACGCGCCTATGGTGCCGCAGCACTTAATGCGAACTATGCCATCGTCGCGATCCACGCGCCCTTCTGCTACGCGGTCGGCATCACCGCGATGGAGATCGTGCGCCATGGCGGTGCAGGCATCTTCCGCACGATTGTGGCTGTCGCCAACGCGATGTTCCGAAACTCGCTGATGATCGGCATCGCGGCGGGCTTTGCCGTCAATCTTACCGGCACCGCCCTGCCCGGCGTCCTGACCGACGCTGTCGATCTCATGGTTCGTGCGGCGCTTCCTGCGGCCCTCTTCGGCCTTGGCGGAGTTCTTGTGCGGTACCGGCCCGAAGGTGATCTTGTCACAGTGCTCTTCGTCTGCGGGGTCGGGCTGATCCTGCACCCCGCGATCACCTGGACACTGGGGCAGAGCTTCGGGCTGGCGCAGGCCCCGTTCCGCTCAGCCGTCGTGACTGCCGCGATGGCGCCCGGCGTCAACGCCTATGTCTTCGCGAACATGTACGGGGTCGGAAAGCGCGTCGCCGCGACAACGGTCCTTTTCGCCACCGCGCTCTCGGTCCTGACGGTTTCAGTCTGGCTCAGCCTGCTTGGATAAGGCGTCATACGCTTTTAAGCGTAAGCGTCCGGCCTGACTGCTCTGACGGTCCGTAGAGTGTGTTGATAAGTGTCCACCATTGATAGTGGACATCTTGAGGGCGGCTATGGCGGGCAAGAAGGGTCAGAAGAAGCGGTTCTGGTCGG
>NZ_JBARVQ010000783.1:0-7454 GCF_049646345.1 Albidovulum sp.
GCTCAAGCGGATGGCCCGCCCCGCAGCCTCCTCGAAGACGCTGGAGCGGATCGCGACATGGCGCGGCATCAATCCCGAAATCGTCCTGCGCTCGACCTTCATCGTCGGCTATCCCGGTGAGACGGAGGAAGAGTTCCAGACCCTGCTCGACTGGATGGACGAGGCGCAACTGGACCGGGTCGGCTGCTTTCAATACGAAAACGTCGATGGCGCCCGTTCGAACGCCCTGCCCGATCACGTCCCCGATGAGGTCAAGCAGGACCGCTGGGACCGGTTCATGGAAAAAGCGCAGGCGATATCCGAGTCGAAGCTGGCCGCCAAGGTGGGCACACGCATCGAGGTCATCGTCGATACGGTTGACGGTGAAGGCGCCACCTGCCGCACCAAGGCCGACGCCCCCGAGATCGACGGCAATCTCTTCATCGACGAAGATTTCGAGGGGCTGGCGCCCGGCGACATCGTGACCATCGAGGTCGAGGAAGCGAGCGAATACGATCTGTGGGGGCGGCGCCTTTAGCTGCACAACATTCCGGCTTCATCGTCTTTGATCCGAAGCCACGCAATGTTCGTCATATCTGCATAAAAAACCCCGCTGCCGGGGAGTGCGGCAGCGGGGTCTTCGCATCACTTCGGATGTCGCGTCGTTCGTGCTGCGGGCCACCCACCCAAGCACCGTAGCCTCACATTATCATGACGCGGGCCTGCCGCCGATACCGGTATCCCCTACCCCAATAGGATCACAAGCCAGGCAAGCCCGCCCGCCATTGCCGTCAATGCGACAGCGGCAGAGCCGCAATCCTTGGCCTTTCCCGCATGGGGGTTCTTTTCGGGCGAGGCGAGGTCGACGATCTCTTCGATCGCGGTGTTGAACAATTCTGCGGCAAGGATGATCAGGCCCAGCGCGAGGATCAGCGCCCGTTCCCCCGCCGTCAGGTCGAGCCAGAAGGCGAGCCCGCCGGAGAGGACATTGATGACCACCCATTGACGCAGCGACTTTTCCGTGGCCCAGGCTGAGGCGAAGCCCTGCCATGACCATGTGGCGGTGTTCACCAGTCGCCGAAGCTCTGCTGCAATGTTCATGCTCATCGTCTTCTCCCGCCGATTTTCACGCGAAACTATCGACGGCGCGGGGTCAGTACCAGCGTTGACCATCTCGGCAAGGGCCGCTCATCTCTCGGGGTTGACCGAATTGCCACAGCGCGCCCGTCAGCACGGATCAGCCAGATAGGCGCGCACCGCCGCTGTCACATGGCGAAAGCGGTCACCGCCCAGCTTCACGCCGCCATACCAGCGGGTCACGACCACGATGTGATTGACCAGCCCCTCGCGCTCCAGCATGCGCAGGATGACCGCACCCGCGCCCGCCTCACCGTCATCGTTCTTCACGGGATCGAGCTGACCATCCTGTTCGACCAGAACCGCCCAGCTGTTATGCGTGGCCTTGGCGAATTTCTTGATACGCCTCAGATCAGCCACGAAAGCCTCGGCCCCGGTCCGCCCGGCAACCTCGCCGCCAGAGACGGCATAACGTGACCCGCGATCCGACACGACGTTTTCGATGATCCGCATGTCACCTCCGCCCCCGGTCTAACGGGGATCGCGGGTGCGGAAAAGGCAGTGATCAGACGAGGCCGCGCAGCCCTTCCAGAATGGCGCGATTGGCGCACCAGTCGGGGGCGCGGTCGGCGCAGCGGTCATGGCCGGGTGCCTGACGCAAAGCGGGCCCGTCATGGCAATCGCGGCAATAGGCAAGGATGGTGCGGAAATCCTCGGGCGTCAGCATGCCCTTCTGTATCGCGGTGCCGATATCCACGCCGTGACGGCGGGTTTCCTGATCGGTCAGGAAATAGGGCATATCCGGGCGGCGCCCTTCACTTGGACAGGTGAGCCTGACAACCTCGCTCATGGCGCGCTCCTTCATTGCAGCAATCCGTTGCCAGCTTCACCGCGAAAGGGCGCGAAAGGCCTTGATCTGGATCAAGGCCCGCCAATCGGATCAGCGCAAGGTCGCGAGCGTGCGGCGCACCGTGTCGATCCGGCTCGCATTAGGTGGGTGCGTTCCAAGGAACCGGTTGCCGGGATCAGGGATGCGCGTGAAGAAGGCAGCCCCACGCTCCGGGTCATATCCTGCCTTCCAGGCCAGAACCGTGCCCAGCGCGTCTGCTTCCAGCTCAAAATCCTTGGCATAACGCCGTGCGCCCAGCGTGCCGCCGATATTCTGCGCACTCTGGATCGCTGCCTGGTCCCCGCCGGTAATGGCGGTCAACCCGCCGAAGATCAACGCACCGGTCAGTGCCTCCTGCTGCTGGCGCGGGATATGTTCCTCAATATGATGCGCGGCCTCATGACCCATGACAAAAGCCAGTTCATCGGCATTGCGCGCCTCGGCGATCAGGCCAAGCGTGAAGGCGATGATGGGGCGGCCGTTCTTGCCGAGCGTCTGGTAGGCGTTCGGCGGCTGATCCGGCCGGTCATCGACGACAATCCGAAAATTACAGTTGGAGCGGATGCGGGCGGCCCGGCATTCCTGTTCGATCACCGGCTCCATCCGGGCAACGACCGAGGTGAAGTTGCGCGCCGCCCTGTCAGGTGACAAAGCCGGACCTGCTTTTGGCGGCGGCGGGCCTGTTACCGGCGCAGGTTGCGAAACGTCGATACAGGCCGAAAGCGCCAGACACGCAAGGATTGATAGCTTTCTCATGCACCTCTCCGGGGCTTAAGGCGTTTCGGGTTCTTGTTGAGACTCAATAATCAGAATTCGAACGAATAAGGTTCGAACTTTGATTCAACGCAACTCAAAACGCTACAGGGCGCTGCTCTGGCCCCTCGGCCGCAGAATAGCGCCGAGATTGGCGCGGCGAAAGGCCCTGCAATCACATTGCCTTGTGCAGACACCAGCCATTGTGACCCGGGCAGCTCCGCGTTAGTCTTCCTCCATGTTCACCATCGAGCACGATTTTGACGCGACTGTCATCACCCTCGTCGATGAGGGTAGCACACATCTGGAAGAGGATGTGACGATCCAGAGTTTCTCCGAATGCGTGACAATCGAACAATACGATCCGCGCAAGGACGAAGTCTGTAAGATCGTGATGTCCATGGCGCAGGTGCGGGAACTGGCCGCCGCCCTCAACCTGCCCGAAGGGGTTTACCGGATGAAGCCGAAGGGCTGACCGCCGGTCACATCCCGAACCATTCCGCCCAGAGCCCGGCAGCCCAGAACATCAGGCTGAGCGTGATCATCAGCAGTCCGATGCCGAATTTGTCGCGCATGGCAAAGACGATCGGATCGTAATCCTGTTTGCCGGACCAGCCCAGGAGCACCATGCGGATCAGCCACCACGCCATGGGGAACATTGCGATCCACAGAATCCAAGTCGTCGGATACAGTTCCTGCCCCTGATCGCTGATCGAGTAGAGGAAGAAAATCAACAGCGCACCGAAGGCGCCAAGGTTTGCGACATTCAGCAGATCATTCCGGTCACGGCGGCTGTATCCCCGCCCCGGAAGCGGTTCGTCAGAGGTGGCAAGGGTTAGTTCCGTCAGCCGCTTCACACAACCGAGTGTCACGAAGATCGGAAAGATGAAGATCAGCATGTAGATTGACACATAGACCTCACCGGCGGTCGCCCCCGCGATAACCCGGATCGTATAGAGCCCGGCAAGCGTCGCGATATCGACCCAGCGCATGCGCTTGAACCTGAGCGAATAGGCCAGCGAAGTCCCCATATAGAGAAGGATCACACCGAAGAATGCCCAGTTCAGGGCGGCCGAGATGCCAATGGCGACAAGCGCAAGGGCGACAAACGCCGCCATGCCGACGACAATGGGGACATCGCCGCTCGCAAAGGGTCTGTTTCGTTTTGTCGGGTGAAGCCGGTCAGCCTCAAGATCCAACAGGTCGTTGACGATGTAGATTGAGGACGCGGCGGCAGAGAAGGCGACGATGCCCCACAGGATCGGGACAAGCGTTTCCAGATCGAAGCGATGCGCGGCGATCATGGCAAGGAACAGCAAGACGTTCTTCACCCATTGATGTGGCCGGAACGCTTTCAGCAGGGCCTTCCACTTCCATCCGCCGGGATATTCCACGACATTCTGACCGGTCGCCGACAGCGCCCGGGCCGTCGCCATATGCCCCACGACAAGGGCGTTTTCCGCCCGTTCCCAAACCGGCAGGTCGGCAGAGCTGTCTCCGGCATAGTCGAAGCCACGCTCGCCATAAGCCTCGACAAGAGCCTCCACCTTTGTCGGGCCTTTCAGGTTGATCGTGCCATCCGACGCAAAGACCTGTGGAGACAGACCGTATTCCGTCGCGAGACGCTCAACCAGACGGTGATCGGATGCCGAGGCGAGCACCACCTCGCGTCCGGCCATGCGGGACCGCAGGGCGAGATCGGCGACATCCGGGTTGACCGGCAAAAGATCGGTCCGGATAGGCGCGATCTCGGCAAGCTCTGCCTTCAGTTTGGCGGGCCGGTTGAAGTTGCGCAAAACTGCAAGCAATGTTGCAACCGGGGCGGTCCCAAGTCCGGCCCAGAAGCATTCGAACAGCATATCGGTTTTCAGAAACGTCCCGTCGACGTCTAGGGCCAGCGGCTTTACATCGGTCATACGGGCAAACTCATCCGTTCACCGTGAAAACGCAACCGTCGCTGACCAATTCGGGTGGGGTCACACAGAGCCCCCGCGCCACCATCCATGCAGCAAGCACCTTGGGCACGTAGGCCCGGGTTTCGGCGAAGGGAGGTACCCCTCCGTTTTTCTTGACGGCATTTTCGCCAGCATTGTAGGCGGCCAGAACCATCAGCGGATCTCGGTTGAATTCTTTCATCAGCCAATCGAGATAGGCCACACCGCCCTTGATGTTCTGCGCCGGGATTGTGCTGTCTGAGACGCCGAACCTGTCGGCGGTTGCCGGGATCAGCTGCATCAGGCCAACCGCCCCCGCCGATGAAACCGCATCGCTTTTGCCCGCGCTTTCGATACCGATGACGGCAAGAACCAGCGCCGGTGAGACGTCGGTTCCGATGGTCGCCTTGAGGATCTCGGAACCATGAACAGTCGCGATGTCTTGCAGATGTTGCAGGCGGGGGGCTGCTACGGCCTTGCCATCCGGTCCCTGTTCAAGCGCCGTAATGGCAGAGGCAAAGCGCCCGTCGCCATCGCCGATTGCCGGAGAGACAGCGTCCCAGTACCAATCGTAGCGACTTGGGCTTGCCGGACTTGAAGGCTTCAGCCCAGGTGCCGCCTCGCCCCGCGGAATGGGGTTCTTTGCAGGTGGCAACGGACCGGCGGCAAGTCGGCGCGCCTGCTCTTCGGGGTCGATCTGTACCGTGATCCGCCGTGCCGTTGTCGATTTCGGCGCCCCGATCCGTTTGAATGTAAACTCGGGATAGTCCGACGGCGTCGCTTCAACCGATGGCACTACTATTTCAGCCGGTGGGGTTTCTGCAATCGCCCATCCCGCCATCATAGCGGTCGCGATACTGAAGCGCGCCGCCGTGCGGATACCATACCGAACCATCATGACTGCCTGTCTGCTCTTGGTTTTGTTTGGCATAGTTGTCTCAGAAAGCGGGGCGTTGAGCCAGCTTTTCCACGCCCAGAGCACCTCTTTCAGTCCCGATTCGGCCTTTCAGCAACAGCGAGAAGGGGCGAAAACACCTTTTGGCTCGTATATTATTTTGTTTATTTTCAGTGTGTTAGGATTACTTCGTGAAAAAGTTAAGTTAGCTATAAAATGTACGACCAACGCCAAACTCCTGCCACGTTTGGACAGCCAGATATGCCCATGCCGCGACGAAAGCGGGGGTCTCGAAAATACCTTCGATATCCACTGGCGCGGATGGTGCAACGGGCGAACAAACGGAGAGAGACATGAAACTGTTCAAGCTTGCTAAAGATTTTAACAACGAAGAAGACGGCGCGGTCACGGTTGACTGGGTCGTGCTGACCGCTGCGGTTGTCGGCCTCGGCGTCGCGGCCCTTGCCGCCGTTCGTGACGGTACGGAAACCCTGTCGTCCGCCATTGGCGACTACCTGTCGACGGTCCAAGTCGGCGGCTAATGTCCCACGACTGGACAAATGCAAATACAGAAAACCGCGCCATTGTGCGCGGTTTTCTTATTTAGCGGCCGCGAAGCGTCTGAAAAAACTCTACGTCAGCGCAAAAAAGAACGATGCGTGCCCAAGTCGTGCCACTTTACCATAGATAAGCTGCAGTCAGGATAAGGGGCGCCGGCGGATATAAGACAAGCATCGTCACCGTCGACCAAGGAGCTGAATGAAATGATTATCAGGACAGTGCGTTCCCGCTTTGTCACCGACGAAAGCGGAGCTGTAACAGTTGATTGGGTTGTGCTGACAGCAAGCGTGTGCGGTCTTGTGGTTCTGGCAATGGGGTCTTTGCAGGGCAACATGACCAGTATCGGGCAGCGCATCCAGGACCATCTGAGCACGATGACGATCGACGATACTTTCTAGTCCTCCACTGCAAAGACGAGTGGCTTGAATGCCTATGTAAAGGCGTCCATTCTGTGGGCGCCTTTCGACTTAGGTGGTGGAGATGCGCGGAATGTTTCTTATTTCGAGAAAATTCCACCCGCCCGGCTCGCTTTGACCACCATTTCGCCGTATTCCAAATCGATATTCCCGGCTAAAGGGGCGGAAGTGCGGGTGGAACCGACCCGCTTTCCATAGACTGATCTGAGAAAGGTTTCGCAATGCGACTGGTGTTTGGCTTGGTACTGGTAGTCGGGGTCGCCTTGGCCAGTTTCGCCGTTTATATGGCGCAGGGCTATCTGGACGACATGAGCGCACGGGCCAAGGCCCTTGAAGCAGCGCAGGCGCGGGCCCCCAAGCTGGTTGATGTCGTCGTCGCAAAACGGGCCTTCCAGTATGGCGAGCGGATCTCGCGCGACGACATGGAGGTGATCAAGTGGCAGGCCAACAGGGTGCCGAAAGGCGCGTTCAATGCCATCGTTGCGCCTCAGGATGGCAACAAGCAGGTCGTCCCCGTCTTCTGGGAAGGTGAAACCCGTCCCCGCGCCGCGATGCGGAGCCATGAGCCCTTTGAGCCCATTCTTGCATCGAAGATAACCGAGCCCGGCGTCGATGCCGGAATCAACGCTGTGCTGGGGGCCGGAAAGCGCGCATTCACTCTCAAGGTTGACGTGACATCCGGCGTCGCCGGCTTCCTGCGTCCGGGTGATCGGGTCGACGTCTACTGGAGCGGCAAAATCGGTCGGCAAGAAGTTACGAAACTGATCGACACAGCCGTAAAGCTGATTGCGATCAACCAGAGTGCCGATGCAGACCGCAGCGAAGAAACCCAGATTGCCCGTACTGTAACGGTGGAAGGGACCCCTCAGCAGGTCGCCGCACTTGCCCTTGCGCAGCGTACCGGACGGTTGACGCTGTCACTCGTAGGCTCAGGAGACGATCTGGAAGTG
>NZ_JBARVQ010000784.1:0-7116 GCF_049646345.1 Albidovulum sp.
GGGAAAGCCCACGGCCCAGACCAGCATCGATCCGATACAGGCGGCATTGGCGACCAGAGGTGAGTGATGCGGCGCGGGATCAAGGTTCGCTATGGTCACGCCGCGCGCTCCGCCAGAGGTTTCTGGCGGGAAACCTGTCACGAAGTGGCGGCGCGCGGCGCGCCCGGCAGCGACAGATGCCGCGTCGGAAATGGTCAGGCGGCGCCGAGAGCCTGGATGATCGCGCCGAAATCGGCGGCCTTGAGGCTGGCGCCGCCGACCAGCGCCCCGTCGACGTTTGAGACGGCAAATATTTCGGCCGCGTTAGAGGGTTTGACCGAGCCGCCATAAAGCAGGCGCATGCCATCTGCATCGGCAAAGCGTTTGGCCAGTTCCGCGCGCAGGAAGTCATGCACTTCGGCGATTTGCTCAAGCGTCGGGGTGCGGCCGGTGCCGATGGCCCAGACCGGTTCATAGGCGATGACCGTATTGGCCGCGGTCGCTGCATCCGGCACCGAACCGGCAAGCTGGCTGCCGATGACCTTCAGCGTCTGGCCCGCATCGCGTTCGGCCTCGGTCTCACCCACGCAGATCACCGCCACCAGCGCGCTGCTATAGGCCGCTGCGGCCTTGGCGCGGACAAGAGCATCGCCCTCATCGTGATCGGCGCGGCGTTCGGAATGGCCGAGGATGACATGGCTCGCCCCCGCATCGGCCAGCATTGCGGCCGAAATGTCGCCGGTATGCGCGCCCGAGGCAGTCTGGTGGCAATCCTGACCGCCGACCATCACCGCCCCCCGTTTCGCCGCGGCCATACGCGCCAGAAGCGTTGCGGGCGGGCAGATCAGCAGCTCGCATCCAGGCGCAGGATGGGCGGCTGCCAGCGCCTCGATTTCAGAAAGGCTTTTGCCGGTGCCGTTCATCTTCCAGTTTCCGGCGGCAAGCTTGCGGCGCATGTGGCCTCCTAGAGCTGGGACAGGGCGTCCCTGGCCAGATCGCAGGCCAGGGCGGGATCGTCAAGCGCGGTGTCGGGCAGGCGCCAATAGGGCATGGCGGTGGTCTTCTTGCCCTCGCGGGCATAGGTCCAGCGGGTCCAGCCTTCTTCGGTCATCCGCGCGGCGGCGCGTCCGGCGCCCTTCAGCCAGATGGACCCATCCGGGTTGAGGATCGCAAAGATCGTGCCGTCGCGGTAAAGGCAAAGCCCGCCCATCATTTTACGGGTGGTGAGCGGCCCGAGCCCCTCGAACAGCTCCAGCGCGAAGGCGATATCGGCGTCCGAGACGCTCATGCGCCCGGCACATCCTTGAACTTGATCGATTCGCCGCAGCCGCAGGCCTCGGACACATTGGGGTTGTTGAACTTGAACCCGGCTTGCAGAAGCGAGGTTTCATAGTCGATCTCGGTCCCGAAAAGGAACATCTGCGCCATCGGCGCGATCATCACACGCGCGCCGTCCTGTTCGACGACCTCGTCATGCGGGGCCGCCTCGGCCGCGAATTCCATCGTATATTCCATGCCCGCGCAGCCGCCCTTCTTGACGCCGAGCTTCAGCCCAAAGGCACCGTCCTTTGCCATCAGCCGTGTGATCTGGGTGACGGCACGCGGGGTGAGCGTCACAGGGGATTTGCCGGGAATGCCGAACATGTATGTCTCCGCAGTATTCCAGACGAATCTAGGTGTTCGCGGCGGCAATCTCAAGGCTGAGTGGCCGGACTGGAATTGCAGCCCGGTGGCATGGTAGAATAACGGAGATATTGGGCGGTTTTACAGGTGATTTATGAAAAAGCTGATTGTCTGCGTGCCGCTCTTTCTTCTGCTGTCCGGCTGCGAATTGTGGGAGGCGCTTCTGGACGGCCTTGCACGGATCAAGGGACAGCCGCAATTTGCCTTTGTCATCCCGGTTCTTCCCGATGGCGGTGCGCCCGGTGACACTACGCCCGAGATTGCCGTGGCGGCGGTCTCTGCCCCGGGTCAGGCCTTTGTGTTTCAGCGTACACGGCCATTCCCGGATCGTTACTCCGAAGCGCGAAGGGTCGTCTGGGATGGAACCGGCACCCGCTTTGCCGCACAGGTCCGCGAAGAGTTTTTCGGCGGATTCGATGACTGGATCTTTGTATATGATCGCGATCTTGTGCAGGAATTCTCCGGCTCGGACGATACGGTGGGCACGAGCATGCAAAGCGGATGCCAGCCCCTGGATGCACCGTCTCTTCAGCCAGCCGCGGACCTTCTTGTCTCGGAGGGATCTCTCGCTCCCGGCAGTATTGCCAGGTTCCGTCCCGGCTCGGGGGTGATTCAGGGCGCTGGCTTTGTTGGCTGGCTCGCGCCGGACGCCTTCCTGATGACGCTCTATCACGAGCCGAAGGCGTTCGCGGTCGCCCCGGACGGGACCGAGCATAGTCTGGCCCTGATCACCGGCAGCCCGACACTCGGGGAATTTGTGACATTGGGGGCAGTTTTCACCAAGTCGGGGGGAAGCTGGTCGGCATCGGATTGTATGCTGACCCTGCCACCGGTTCCGGTTCGCCCGGCACCAGATCCATTGATCACGATCGACAGTTCCGGGACGCTTCTGGCCGATGGTATTGCTCTGGTCGATCAGAACGGGGCTGCAATCGACGGCGTGGCCCTGGCCGATGGCAGCTACTGAGGCGCTTCGGGTCTGGCTGAACGATCAAGGTTCGGAATTCGACCGAGGACAGTTGGACGTCAATGTGACCCCGACATATCTGTGACCGATAGTGGCGGCAGGGCGGCCATCAGCCAGACCGTGGCATATGAGAACAGGAGCGCCCATCCAAAGGAGGCGAGGGTGCCGATGATCACGTATTCGCCCGCGCGCTGGTCGTTCGACGTGGTCTCGAACCGCAGCACCGATTTCGCGGCGATGAGAAAACCGATGCCGACGGGCTGGCCGACAAGGACCAGCAGAAAGATCAGCCCGCGTTCCAGCAGGCCGATCAGCTTGCCGCCATTCATCAGCCCTTTGGGCAGTTCCACATGAGACCAGGGTTGCATCAGCAGGCCGATGGCAAAGCCACCCGCACGGGTGACAAGCACTGCCCCGGCGGCAAGGGTCATGAGCGCGGGCAGGAAGGTGATGCCAGCCCAGAGGCCACCCGCAAACAGCGAAGGCACAAAGACGGCAAGAATGGCGATGGAAAGAAGATGCGCGCTCTGATCGGCGACGAAACCCTTCAGCCCCTCCGGCGCGAAGCTGCCCTTGGCCCAGTCGATGGCAATATGCACAAGTGCCAGAACACCAAGCTGCCAGACGTCGATACGGCCGGTAGCGGCGGCAGCTGTGACCAGAACGATCACACCATGCAGTAAAAGCACATGCGGGCGCAGCTTGTTCTCGGCGATCCAGTTGGTCTGGAACACGAAATCGGCCAATACATGGGCGAAAAGCAGCGCGGCAAAGGTTTCGATCATTGGTGCCCCTCGCGTGGTTTCCGGGGTGTTTCCCATGCATCCAGAACGCGACGGATCGCAGGCCATTTCGCGCCTGTCAACCGATAGCTCAGCGCCTGTGGTGATATCCCGAGCGTCGCGGCGATGGCGTTCTGAGCGGGCGCCTCGGGGGGCAGCACCAGAGCCATCGCCTCGGCCTGTTCCGGCGTCCAGTCCGATATCCGGTCGTCGAGCAGGCCTATGAACGCGGTCTGAAGCGGCTCTATCTGATTGTTTTTGCTATGCTCGCCAGCAATCCTGAGGCGCGTATTGCGATCAAATCGCGCAAGTTCTCGCCCGGAAATAGCGAAGGCCGCACCGTGGGCATCCGAAAGACCGGGCCCCGGAATATGATCGACCGGGCCCTGGCCGACGGCGATGCGCGTCGCAGGAAGGTCGGGATGGGCGGCAAGGCGGGCATATGTGATCAATGCCGCGCGAAGACCGAAACGGGCCACCGAGACGTAGATCTGCCAGCCATCGCCGCGAAAGCGGGTAAAATGCGTATCGCCGACTTGCGTGTGATCGGAGATAAGCCAGGTTGCAATGTCGCGCGCCGCAGCCGACAGCACATCCATCGCGCGGTCGATGGCGCCCGGCGTGGCCTCGGTTGAAGCGATGAGATCACCGGTGATGACGGCGCTGGTGGCTTTCATATCAGAGCCTTGGGCTTGATCTTACAGTATCAAGTCATATGGCTTGATGTAGATAAAATCAAGCCAAAAAACTTGATTACATGAACCCCAGTTCCAGCCGCGCCTCGTCGGACATCATGTCCATGCCCCATTGCGGCTCGAAGGTCATCTGGACGTCAACCTGCTTCACGCCGTCCAAGGGCTCGACCGCATCGACCACCCAGCCCGGCATCTCGCCTGCCACGGGGCAGCCCGGAGCGGTCAGAGTCATGATGACATTGACCTCGTTCTCGGACGAGATATCGATCGTGTAGATCAGGCCAAGGTCATAGATATTCACCGGGATTTCAGGGTCATAGACGGACCGGCAGGCCTCGACGACGCTGTCGTAAAGCGGGTGCTCCGTGGTCGAGGGCTTGATGAGCGGGGTGCCCTCGATCGGGTCCTTGTTCTCGGCTGTCATGTCAGTCTCTTCTGGTTCCTGAGCGAATATATAGGGAATTC
Organism: Albidovulum sp.; assembly: GCF_049646345.1. GTDB lineage: Bacteria > Pseudomonadota > Alphaproteobacteria > Rhodobacterales > Rhodobacteraceae > Albidovulum. The sequence continues at coordinate 4,572 of NZ_JBARVQ010000784.1, forward strand.
CGCACCGAGGTCCAGAGCCGGGGATCGGCGGTCCGGGGCGTCTGCAAAGCGTATGGCAGGTGTATGGCACGCGTATGGCATCCGTCCCGACAAAGTCCCGACGCGGGGCAACGGGCCCCGGCAGATCTGATGGTTTCGCGTCAAGCCGGATGTGCAGGGTGTTTGCGGTGATCAAGGGCCGCTTCGAGCCCGCTGCGACTTTGCCCCATGCGCAACACAAGCCGGGCGGGTGCCTGCCCGTGGGGTGGCGCGGCGACCTTCATTCGGGGCAGTTTATGGTGGCAAAGCCTCTCTGTCCTCATGCGAAGCGCGCGGCCTCCAAAGCGCCAGCCCGGCGGGACGGGCAGGCGCTCGCCCGGCGCCTTCGGCTTGATTCCGGGCGAAGGGGGCGTCGCGGATGTCCGCAATGTCCCGTTTCCGGACGCGTCACTGTTTTGCCGGACGCCACTCGCTCTGCCGGCCAGGCTTCCAAACCGTCGCCCGCTCGGCTAAGAGGCGCGGCCATGACAGAGCGTTTTTCATTCTCCCTTCACGCCACCGACGGCAAGGCCCGGGCCGGCACCATCGCGACCCCGCGCGGCGAGATCCGTACGCCCGCCTTCATGCCCGTCGGCACGGCCGCCACCGTCAAGGCGATGCTGCCCGAAAGTGTCCGCGCCACCGGGGCGGATATCCTTCTGGGCAACACCTATCACCTGATGCTGCGCCCGACGGCCGAGCGTATCGCGCGGCTTGGCGGGTTGCATCGCTTCATGAACTGGGACCGCCCGATCCTGACTGACAGCGGCGGCTTTCAGGTGATGAGCCTTGCGGCGCTGAGAAAGCTGACCGAGGAGGGGGTGCGCTTTTCATCACATATCGACGGCTCAAAACACATGCTGTCGCCCGAACGCTCGATGGAGATCCAGAAGCTTCTGGGTTCCGACATCGTGATGTGTTTCGACGAATGCCCCGCGCTTCCGGCGACAGATGAGGCCGTGGCGGAGAGCATGCGGCTCTCGATGCGTTGGGCCGAGCGGTCGAAAGCGGCATTCGGCGACCGGCCGGGCCATGCGCTTTTCGGCATCATGCAGGGCGGTGTGACGCAGGAATTGCGCGAGGAAAGTGCGGCGGCGCTGAAGGCCATCGGCTTTGATGGCTATGCGGTGGGCGGCCTTGCCGTGGGCGAGGGGCAGGAGGCGATGTTCTCGGTCCTTGACTACGCGCCGGGCTTTCTGCCGCAAGACAAGCCGCGCTACCTCATGGGGGTCGGCAAGCCCGACGATATTGTCGGCGCGGTGGAACGCGGCATCGATATGATGGATTGCGTGCTGCCCTCACGCTCGGGCCGCACAGGGCAGGCCTGGACCCGTCGCGGGCAGGTCAATATCAAGAACGCGCGGCATATGGACGATCCGCGCCCCCTGGACGAGGACTGCTCCTGCCCGGCCTGCCGTAGCTATTCCCGCGCCTATCTGCACCATGTCTTCCGGGCCGGGGAAATGATCTCGGGCATGCTGCTGACCTGGCACAACCTGCATTACTATCAGGAACTGATGTCCGGCCTGCGCGATGCGATCGCGGCCGGAGAGCTTGGCGCCTTCGTGCAGGCCTTCCATGCCAAGAGGGCAGAGGGCGATATCGAGCCGATCTAAGGGTCTTTCTCAGCGCGCCAAGGCGGCCGGAATAGTCCATCCGGCCCCGTAGCAGGGGCCGGATGCAGGCAGAAGGCATCAGCGGGCCGGGTCGTCAGGCCGTTTGTGCGTTATGACCGAAATACATGAACTCGCGTTCCATGCCCGCGACGTCCCCGGCATTCAGCGTCAGGCGGGCGCTGTCGAGCATCTGGTAGCTCGCCTGTGACTTTACCCATTCGTCGGCGTCCTGAAGCGTGGTCAGCGTGTAGCTCGTCGTCTCGTTCAGGTAATGGGTCGGAATGACCACTTTGGGATTGAGGCGCGAGACGATGTCATCGCCCTGACCGTAGCTCAGAATGTGCTGTGAGCCGTCGACGGGCAGGGTCAGCACGTCGACCTGCCCGATCGCGTCCCAGAATTCATCTGCCGGGTTGTGCCGGTTGTCGCCCCAGATCAGTGTGCGGATGCCGCCTGTCTCGACCAGATAGACGACCATATCCATGTGATTGGGATTGTTGGGCGGGCAGGCATCCACCCCGAATTCGGACAAAGCATTGGTCCATTTGTACCAGCCGGGTGCGACACAGGCATGTTTGTCGGCAAAGCCGGTGATCTTGATGTCCGCGAACTCGAAATTGCCGACCATGCGGTCCAGCACCATGGTAGAGACCGGGCGGTGGATGGCGTCGTGGTCGAAATGGGTATGGGTCGACATGCAGATATCGACCGGCGTTTCGGGGAATTCGTTCTTGAACCAGAGCCCCCAGGCACCTGACGGATCGTCGCGCCACGGATCGAACAGGATGGTGGCCCCGCCGGGTGAGGTGAACTTGATCGCGCAATGGCCGTAATAATCGATGCCGACATCGCCCTCGACCATCGAACCGGTGGTCTTCTGCAACTCGATCACGCCGTTGTTGTTGCCGGGC
>NZ_JBARVQ010000785.1:0-5109 GCF_049646345.1 Albidovulum sp.
GCCCCGCCGGGTCGCGGTCGATGGCGATGTAGAGGCGCTGCAACCCTGCAGGCAGCAAGACGGCTCCGAGGTGACCCGACGAGAGCGCAGCCCAGACGGGCAAAGAAGGCGCCGCCTCGCGGACGGACAGCATGGTCTCGATGCCTTCACCCAGCACGAGGGTTTGATCTGCCGGGTCGATCCGGACGGCATTTCCGAGGAGGTGACCCATAGCCCGCCGCGGTGTGTCAACCGCCGCCTTGTCCTGTCCCTCAGGTGCAAGCCAAGTGCGATGCACGCCCTGCAAGGCCACTGCCCCATCGGTGACCGCGGCGATCATCGCAGGTCTGGGCACAGGCTTGGTCTGGCCCTCATCCCGATGCCAGCACTTCGGGTGGAAGCGCAGGGCCGCGCTCGGCACCGCTTTGGTGATGCCCCGGGTGCGCAAGTAGGCTTCTGCCAGAGACCCCGCCAAAGGCAGCGAAGCCGCAAACAAGCGCGCCGCTGCTTCTGGCGTACCCGAGGGGGATTTTCGGCTGCGCGGGGAATTGGCATCCGGGAGAACCGGCTGCGGACGGCCAAGATGCGCGCGGGCCTCGGCCAGAAGATCGGGAAAGCGGGTGATCCCCGTGCGTTCGCGGATGATGTCGAGGAGATCGCCATGTTCACCGGTCGCGCTGTCGGTGAATTTTCCGGCGGCACCGCCCCCCGAAGTGGGACCAGTCAGCCTGACAAACAGCGATCTACCTGGATTGTTCTGCAGATCGCCGACCATCCAGTAGGAACCTTCCCGCCTCCCGGCGGGAAGATAGTGACGGCAAACGCTTTCGGCATTTTGCGAAAGATCCCGCAGCAGATCTTCTGTTTCCAATGACATGGCACACACGATTAACAACCTTTGCGTGCATGTAGACCCTGGATGGGGAAACGTGCAAGCAGCTGATCGAGCACTTTCACACCGCCGGAATCCGTCGAACAGAAGAGCCGCAGCTTCCAGGCGATGATTTCCGAGAAGAAGCCATCAGCCTTGAGCCGGTCCTTCGCCGCTTCCGTGAACCCGGAGAGCTCGATCCGGTTCACCCCCATGACGCGGGACCGGTGCAACTCCATTCCTTCTGCCAGCCGCACCACGGTCTTGGCGTCCAGAACGAGGGCATGGACCTGCGCCGCCGTGAGCTTCGGTGCGTCGGCCGCCAGCGTGGTCGCGACCCAGGCGGGTGAGACGCGGCGGCCGATGATGCGTTGGCCGTCATCAGTTTGGAGCCGGTAGACGCGGGTTTCTTCCTGCGGCAGCTGCTTCCAGATTGGCAGCAGAAGGCCAGCGACGATGTGCAGCGTGGCTTCCGAGAACTCCGGCACCTCAGCCAGTTCTGCGGTCCAGGCGGCGGCGAAGGCCGTGCGGTCGGCTTCCAGCCAATGGGTGTCCTCCTTCATCTTGACCGGGAACGTGTGGGTTTCCGTTGGCCGGATCAGCCGCAAGCGGGGCTCAATGGTGCCATCGTCGAGCATCAGGCTGGTAGCGGGCACCTGCACGGCCGCACGCCCCGAGCGGCTGTTGACCAATAGCCGCGCCTTCGGGTCATCCAGCCAGTCCAGCGCATCGGCCAAGGAGATTGGGGCATTGCGGATCTTCTGCGCGATGGTCAGAAGCTGGGTTTCGGCACCAGAGCCGGGATGGGTGTAGATCACCCGCGCCTCCGTGACGCGGAAGCTCTCGGCGCGCAGGGTCTCGAGCCCGAGGTCGTAGACCCCGGCGGCGATGGCGCCTTCGATGCGCTGCGCCAGAAGCTCCTCGAAGGCAGTAAACAGGATGCCCTGCATCGCAATCGTCAGCGCCAGCAGGCGATTGAGGAAAGTCGTGATCGGGGGCAGATCGTCCTTCAGACCGTTGTCATCTGTGAGGCTGAGTCCGGTCGCATCCTCGAAAGCCAAGAGCGAGCAACCCGGCACGTCACCGCGATAGAGTTTGCGGTAAAGCTGACGCAAAGCATCGCGGGCGTAAGGACTCTCGAGGTTGTCTTCCGGGCGGAACAGCCCCTGACCGCCGGTCTGGCGCTGACCCCGCGTGATGGCACCGAGCGTGTCGAGGCGGCGCGCGATGGTCGACAGAAACCGCTTCTCCGCCTTCACATCGGTGGCCACAGGCCGGAACAGCGGCGGCTGCGCCTGATTGGTGCGGTTGGTGCGGCCCAAGCCTTGGATGGCGGCATCGGCCTTCCAGCCGGGTTCCAGAAGGTAGTGGACACGCAGACGCCGGTTTTTCGCGCCGAGATCGGCGTGATAGCTGCGCCCCGTGCCACCAGCATCTGAGAAGATCAGGATGCGCTTCTGATCATCCATGAAGGCCGCTGTCTCCGCGAGGTTGGCAGACCCTGCCCGGCTTTCGACGATAAGGCGCGCGGCAGGACCGTCGCCCTTTCGCACGATGCGGCGCGAACGGCCTGTGACCTCGGCCACGAGGTCGGTGCCGAAGCGCTGGACGATCTGGTCAAGCGCCCCCGGCACGGGCGGCAGGCCGGCCAGCTTTTCGATCAGCGCATCGCGCCTGCGGGCGGCTTCGCGGCATTCGACCGGCTGGCCGTCCCGTACCACGGGTCGAGACGAGAGATTGCCCTCACTGTCGGTGAAGGGCTCGTAGAGCTGAACCGGGAAGGAATGGGCGAGGTAGTCCAGGACGTATTCCCGAGGCGTGATGTCGACGCGGATGTCGTTCCATTCGTCGGTCGGGATCTCCGAGAGGCGGCGCTCCATCAGCGCTTGGCCGGTTGAGACGATCTGGATGACAGCCGTATGGCCCGCCGCCAGATCGGCCTCGATGGACGCGATCAGCGTGGGGGTCTTCATCGAGGTCAGAAGGTGACCGAAGAAACGCTGCTTGGCGGACTCGAAGGCCGAGCGTGCGGCGGACTTGGCCTGCCGGTTCAGCGTTCCGTTCTCTCCCGTGATGTTGGCGGCCTCCATCGCAGCCGCGAGGTTGTTGTGGATGATGGCGAAGGCCCCGGCATAGGCATCGTAGATGCCGCGCTGCTCGGGGCTGAGCGCATGGACCAGCATCTCGTATTCGACGCCGTCATAGGAGAGCGAACGGGCGGTGTAGAGGCCAAGAGACCGCAGGTCGCGGGCCAACACCTCCATGGCGGCGACTCCGCCCGCCTCGATGGCCTCAACGAACTCGGCGCGGGTCGCGAATGGGAAATCTTCGCCGCCCCAGAGGCCGAGCCGCTGCGCATAGGCGAGGTTGTGAACTGAGGTCGCCCCGGTGGCCGAGACATAGACCACCCGCGCATTCGGCAGCTTGTGCTGCAGGCGGAGGCCTGCCCTGCCTTGCTGCGAAGCCTCAGTGTCGCCACGCTCGCCTTTGCTGCCTGCGGCATTGGCCATCGCGTGGCTTTCATCGAAGATGATTACACCATCAAAGTCGACCCCTAGCCAGTCCGCGATCTGTTCGACGCGGGATTTCTTGGCGCCCCGTTCCTCGGAACGCAGCGTGGCATAGGTGGTGAATAGGATGCCCTCGGTCAGCTGGATGTCGCGGCCTTGCGCAAAGCGCGACAGAGGCGTCACCAGAAGACGCTCCTGGCCAAGGGCAGACCAGTCGCGTTGTGCATCCTCGAGAAGCTTGTCGCTTTTCGAGATCCAGAGCGCTTTACGGCGGCCTTGGCTCCAATTGTCGAGCAAGATGCCAGCCGACTGGCGGCCCTTGCCCGCCCCTGTGCCGTCACCAAGAAAGAACCCGCGCCTAAAGCGGATGGCGTCAACAGCATCGTCCGGCGCGGCCGAGACCGTGTCGCCGGTTTCATCGACGGTCCAGGATCCCGCGAGATACGCGCCGTGCGCTTCACCAGCGTAGATCACGGTCTCCAGCTGCGCGTCGGAGAGAAGGCCATCGCGCAGCACGGCAGAGGGCAGCTTCGGGCGGTAGGAAGGTTTTGGGGGCGCGACCGAGGCCATGGCCGCCGATTGCACCAGCTTGGTCGGGTGCGGTTCCGCCCCAGGGATTACGATCGCCTGCAGGCGGAAGGTCTCATAAATGGCATCCGACAGGCGCGCAGTATCATCGTTGTCGCGCCCCTCGCGCAGGGTGTAGGCGAGGTCTTCAGCCTCGATCTTAGCGATTTCTTGCGCGGGTTGGGCCGCAGAAGTCGCGCGAGATATGCCGATGGCCTTGCGCGTGGAGGGGGCAGAGTTTCCCGCGAAGAGGGAAGAACGGCTCTGACTTGCCGTTGCGGCCTGATCCGACTCAAAGCGCGGCGGAACTTCGGCAGTGATCCGGGAGAGGAGATGCGCTACATCCGAAGCCATTGGCTGACGCAGGTCAGCGGTGACGCCACCCATCTCGCCACCACGGCATTTGTCGAAGACCGAAATCCGGGTCTCAAAGCTGGTGCCGTGCTTGGCGAAGGCAGCACCAGACACAGCGCCTGTGAAGACGAGATGTGCGGTTTCGGTCAGGCGGACGAAGGTCTCGGCCCAGGCCGTGGCATCGGGCGCGAAACCGGCACCTGTGATGGCGACCAGCCGTCCACCAGGGGCCAGCCGGGCAAGCGCCGAGCGCAGATGCCGCGCCGTCGCTTCGGTGTTGCGGCCATCGACATTGGCCACAGCCGAGAACGGAGGGTTCATCAGGATGACGCTCGGGCGAAGCCCCGTGTCCAGATGATCGTCGATTTGCGCGGCGTCGAAACGGGTGACGGAGCGGCCAGGAAACAGCAGACGCAAGAGATCAGCGCGGGTTTCAGCGAGTTCATTCAAGGCCAGAGCGCCGCCTGCGATTTCGGCCAGAATGGCAAGAAGCCCCGTTCCGGCCGAAGGCTCGAGGACCAAGTCCGCGTGGGTGATCTTTGCGGCGGCCAAGGCCGTAAGCCCCATGGGCAGCGGCGTCGAGAATTGCTGGAATCGCTCCATTTCTTCAGACCGCCGCGTATGGGTTGGCAGAAGCCCCGAAACTTTGGCGAGGATCGGCATCAGTGCGTCAAGTGATCCAGCCCGCGCCAGCAGGGCGCGGCCGAATTTCCGCAGGAAGAGGACAAGTGCCACCTCGCCCGCCTCATAAGCCAGCTTCCAATCCCAGGCGCCTGTCGCATCGGAGCCACCGAAGGCGCGCTCCATCTCAAGCCGCAGGCGCAGCGC
>NZ_JBARVQ010000786.1:0-4737 GCF_049646345.1 Albidovulum sp.
CATCAGCTCGCCGATCATGAACAGCAGGAACGGCGTCGAGGAATATTCCACCTGATAGCCCGCGACGAGTTCGGATTCCGCTTCGGGAAGGTCGAAGGGCGGGCGGTTGGTTTCGGCCAGCGCCGAGATGAAGAACAGGAACAGCATCGGGAAATGCGGCAGCCAGTACCAGTTGAACAGGCCCCAGTCGCCGCGCTGCGCGTTGACGATATCGCCGAAATTCATGCTGCCGGTCGAGATGATGATGCCGATGATGATCAGGCCGATCGAGACCTCGTAGGAAATCATCTGCGCGGCGGAGCGCAGAGAGCCAAGGAACGGGTATTTCGAGTTCGAGGCCCAGCCGCCCATGATCACGCCATACACTTCCAGCGAGGATATCGCGAAGATGTAGAGGATCGCCACGTTGAGGTCGGCGACAACCCAGCCATCGTTCCACGGGATCGCGACCCAGGCAATCACCGCCATCACGAAGCTGATCAGCGGAGCGAGAAAGAACACCACCTTGTCGGCGCCGGCCGGCACCACGACTTCCTTGACGATGTACTTGAGGAAGTCCGCGAAGCTTTGCAGCAGGCCGAAAGTGCCAACGACGTTCGGGCCCCGGCGCATCTGGACGGCCGCCCAGACCTTGCGGTCGGCATACATCAGGAAGGCCAGAGCCAGAAGCAGCGGGACGATGACCAACAGCGCCTGACCGAGAATCAGGAGGACAATGCCCAGATTGGTGGTGGTGAAAAATTCGACCATGTTTTCCTGTTCCTCACACCGTCGGTATTCTCTTGGCCTCGCAGTCCTGCACGATGACTTCGGCGTCAATCGTGCGCAGACCGTCCGGCAGGGCTGGCGAGATGGTGTAAACCGCATCTGCACGCCAAATGCCACCCTCTTTCGCTACATTTGTGCGCACATGACGCGCAAATCCGAAGCCCCGGATCAGCGCATATTGCGCGGCGGCGCAGCGGGCGTAGTCCGCGACGTCGTCCGGGTCGCGCGCGCCCTTCATGGCGACCTGAAAACTGACGAGGTCGTCATCGAGCAGACGCGTTTCGATCCCGATATATTCGGGCGAAAAGGCAGCGTCGGACGCCGACGGGTCGGCGGGGGTGCACCCGGTCAGTCCCATCGTGGAAAGCGCCATCAGCATTGCCCCCGTCCTCACCTTATTCCGCCGCGATCTTCTGTCCGCGCGCGGCGGCGTTCGCCGACAGTTCCGCCATCAGCGCCGAAGCGCGCGCAATCGGGTTGGTCAGGTAGAAGTCCTTGATTGCATTGCGGAATGTCGCTTTGCCCGGTTTGCGGAGCGGGATCCGGTTCCATTCGTTCACCGGCACCGAATCTATCATCGCGAGATGCGGATGCGCCACGACAAGAGCCTGACGCAGCGCTGCCAGAGAGTCATAGGGCAACGTCGCCCCAAGCTCTGCCGACAGGGCGCGCAGGATCGCCCAGTTCTCTTTCGCCTCGCCCGGCGCGAAGCCGGCGCGGATGGCAAGTTGCGGGCGGCCTTCGGTGTTGACGAACAGACCGTTTTCTTCGGTATAGGCGGCACCCGGCAGGATGATGTCGGCGCGGTGCGCGCCGCGGTCGCCATGGCTGCCCTGATAGATGACGAAGGCACCGGGGGCGATATCAACCTCATCCGCGCCGAGGTTATAGACGACATCGGCCCCGTCGAGCGCGGCGGTAAGGCCGCCGTCGGTCGTGGCCCCCACGTCCATCGCGCCGACACGTCCGGCAGCGGTGTGCAGGATCATGAATTTGGACTCTGTCAGTTCGGCGAACTTCATCGCCTGGCTCAGCACCGCTTCGCCGTCCGCCTCTTGCAGAGCGCCCTGACCCACGATGACCAGAGTTTCCTTGCCCAACGCGTCGGCATGATCCGATTCAGCCATCTTGACCAGATCATCGCGGCCAGCGCCGAGGTGGAAATATTCATAAGTCAGATCAACGGCTTCACCAACGACGCCAATCTTGGCGCCATTGATCCATGCCTTGCGGATGCGGGCGTTGAGAACCGGGGCTTCGACGGCCGGGTTGGTGCCGATCAGCATGATCGCCTTGGCGCTGTCGATATCCTCAATCCGCGCGGTGCCGACATTGGCAGAGCGGTTGCCTGCGGGCAGTTTGGCGCCATCGGTGCGGCATTCAACCTTGCCGCCCTGCCCTTCGATCAGCTGCTTGAGCGCGAAGGCCGCCTCGGTCGGAGCCAGATCGCCGACGAGACCAGCGACTTTCTTGCCCTTCATGGCCTTGGCGGCGGCTTGCAGCGCCTCGCCCCAGCCGGCTTTGCGCAGCTTGCCCTTTTCACGGATATAGGGCGTGTCGAGCCGTTGCCGCCGCAACCCGTCCCAGACGAAACGGGTCTTGTCGGAAATCCATTCCTCGTTCACCCCGTCATGGTTGCGCGGCAGGAGGCGCATGACTTCGCGCCCCTTGGTATCGACCCGGATGTTGCTGCCCAGCGCATCCATCACGTCGATGGATTCGGTCTTGGTCAACTCCCACGGACGCGCGGTAAAGGCATAGGGCTTGGACACCAGCGCGCCGACCGGGCAAAGGTCGATGATATTGCCTTGCAGGTTCGAGTTCAGGGTCTGGCCGAGATAGCTGGTGATCTCGGCATCCTCGCCGCGACCGGTCTGGCCCATCTGGGTGATCCCGGCGACTTCCGACGTGAACCGCACGCAGCGGGTGCAGGAGATGCAGCGCGTCATATGGGTTTCGACGAGCGGTCCCAGATCAAGGTCCTCGCTGGCCCGTTTCGGTTCGCGGTAGCGGCTGAAGTCCACCCCGTAAGCCATTGCCTGATCTTGCAAATCGCATTCACCGCCCTGATCGCAGATGGGGCAGTCGAGCGGGTGGTTGATCAGAAGGAACTCCATGACGCCTTCGCGCGCCTTCTTGACCATCGGGCTGTTGGTCTTGACAACCGGCGGCTGGCCTTCCGGTCCGGGGCGCAGGTCCTTGACCTGCATCGCACAGGAAGCGGCGGGTTTCGGCGGGCCGCCGACAACTTCGACCAGACACATCCGGCAGTTGCCCGCGATCGACAGGCGTTCATGGTAGCAGAAGCGCGGCACTTCGATGCCCGCGACCTCACAGGCCTGAATCAGGGTCATGGCCCCGTCTACTTCGACCTCTTGCCCGTCGATGATGATCTTCTTCAGATTAGACATCCATTCACCCGTTTTGTCGAAAGGCCATTTGCAGGCCTTTGATCCTTCTTATTTCAATGACCAGATCATCTCGCCGGTCAGCGTTCCTTTTGCGATTTCGTCACGCCCGAGCGCGCAAAACGTCTCTGGGTCGTCCTTGACCACGCCATGATCGCGCAAATAGGTATTCGCCAGTTTGCGCATCCGCTTGCGTTCGTCCTTGTCGTCGAGGAAAGCTTCGATCTGTTCCTCGGTATAACCCTGCCCGAGCGCATATTCCTCGAGCGCGTCGACCTTACCCTTGATCACCAGATACCGCGGGAAGATCGTCGAGCAGTCGCGCAGGATCATCGCACCGACCGCGGCGGCAAGCAGCGAGTCGTTGATGTGCTGTTCCTCGTTGATCGGTGGTGGAGTTTGCGCCGCGACGGCTTGTGCCACGAGGCTGCCGCCAAGGATGGCCGCAAGGGTTGCACGTTTCAGGATGGCAGTGGAAAGGCGTTCAAACATGGTTTTGACTCCGCTGATTGCGCGCTTTGGCGCGCAGGTGACATGGGGGCATGTACGTCGCCCCTTTCACGCCCAGCAGGTCAAGACGATCTTGCGCCGTCTTCGGTGTGGCGGTGTTTCCCGCCCGAATGGTCCGTGCCTTCCGGCTCCGTCCATCTTTATGCAAGTGTCTGGTATCACGCCGATTGGCCGCTACGCCAAGCACGGTTTTGTGCGCGGATGTTTCAATGCCGTCCCAAGCGGCGGGTGACGGGTGGATGTTCATCTGCGCCTCCGGGCCCGAAGGGGTGCCACGCCGTCTTTGGCCTTGCGCAGCAGCACGAAGATCATCACCGCGGCAGCCAGCGACAGGCCCGAGATGTTGATCCAGACCCATTGCGGCGCAAAGCCCGCGTCGATCGACATCCAGGCATAATAGGCCGGGATCAGCGTCAGGGCCGCGGTTGCGACCGCGGCGGCGAAGCTGAGCAATCCGTCGAAAAACGCCCGCATCCCGTTACTCCGCCACCGGTGCAGCGCAAATGCGCCGGGCGCCCGCGGCGAAGAGACCGGACCGGCGGGAAGCGACATGATATGCGTGGGACTGCATCGTCATCGGTTTCCTGTCAGCGCCCCTGACATCTTGCGCGGAAGATCATCGCATCGGGCGTTCGGGTATAGGCCCAGTCGCCGGTGGCCGGGTCGATCTGCCAGTCGGCGTCGGAATCTCCGAAGGTCTGGAGGCAATGACGGGTGACCTGATAGCGCGCGGCCTCGCGCACGATATCGACGGTGACACCGGGCGGAGCGGCAACGCTGATCGCCAGATCGCTCTGGTTTTCGTCCACCGCGATCTCTGCCTTGTAAGGGAAACTGCGTTCAACCTCATCCGGGCCCCAGCCCAGCGAGTTACAGCCCGCCAGAAGCAGAGCGGCTACCAGAGGCGTCAGGCGTTTCATCCCGCTCACTCCGCCGCCACGGCGCTGACGCGGCCGGAGCGCTTGTGCTTGATACGGTCCTCGATTTCATCCCGGCAATGGCGGATGAGGCCCTGAATCGGCCATGCTGCGGCGTCGCCAAGGGCGCAGAT
>NZ_JBARVQ010000787.1:0-2838 GCF_049646345.1 Albidovulum sp.
CAATAGATCTGCCCCATGCCGAACGGATCGGCGAATGGCGGGTCTTCCGGCCCGGCGATGCCATCGGGGCCAAGGCCCGCTGACGCCTCAAGCTCCGCCACACTGGTCCGGTCGCGCGGATCGTAGAGCAGGGCAAAATCAGCAATGGAAAGAGCGAATTCTCGATAGTCGGGGTGGGAAGGGTTGTCACCCTGCATCCGCACGCGGCGCTTTGTGCCGTCCCAGACATCACCGCCCCAAGCGACGGAACCGAGCCGGTCGGCCTCGGGTATCGGCCCGACACAATCCGCGCCGTCGGGTGTGCAGATGGTGGCAAGCTCCATCTGCACCCCGACATCGCCAGTGGCGTCCGGTTGCTGCAACGAGCCGGGCGGAACCCCGACACCCGGCTCAATCACCAGCGCGGAATAGAAGCCATGCTGCTGAATCGAGGAAGGACCGAAATGGTCATGTGTGAAGACCGTTCGCAACGTCCGGTCACGCAATTGCGGATTGTCCGGATCGCCGTTCATCGTCAGGATCGGGTCGGCGAACCAGCGCTGCACGGTGGTCTGGAAACGATCCGGGTACTCGCTCCGTTTCAGCCGCCAGATGTCGTGGAACGCCGGTTCTGCCCCAACACACTCCCCGTCGTTCAGCGTGATCCCCCCGGCATCCTCCAGCGGCGTCACATTGCCGGCAGATGCGCAGCGGCGGGTGGCAAGCTCATCGGCGGCGAAGGTGCCGTCCTCGTAATTCCAGCCATTGCCGGACCCGTCGGATGAGGTCACGTCGAATTTCACCAGATGGATATGCTGGCCCACCGTGTCGGTCGGTGTCCGGACCTGGAAATCGTCCAGTTCCAGATCCTTCGGCAATTCGTTTGTGTGTCGGAATTCTATGCACTCACCCGACAGCGCACGGAAGAAGAACGGCTCCTCCGTGTCGCTGATCGTGGGAGAGATCGATTTCAGTTCGACCCCTGCCGCTTCCTTGAAGCGGTCGCTTTCAGCGCTCAGCACATTGATCCGCGCTTGCGGATCGTGCCAGCCCGCGCGGTTCACGATCATGTCGAGCTGGACGGCCGAAACCTCGTAACGACGGTACCCCACAAGCAACGGGTCGCGGAAATACGCCTCGTCGCCTTCAGTAGTCCGCATGAACGGATCCACCCCCGGCGTCACAGCGCGGGCTTCCGGCGCAGTGGCACCACAGGGATCGGCGAAGGGCGCGCCGGGTTTTGGCGCATTGCCGTTGACCGGCCAGGCGTTCTTCGGATTGGGTGCTGCCGATCCATCAGGCAACCGCGCATGGATTGTTGGATAAAGGCCGTTGACCGGTGCATCGGCAAGATCGGTCCCCGCCGCATCCGTCAACCTCAGTCCGGCGTTCAGCCCGTCGGCCCGGTAAAGCCGCCCGTTGAAATGGAACCCCATCGCCCCGCGTTCCAGCCTTGTGCCATCGTTTGGAAGGGTCTCGATCTTTGCTTCGGTCAGATGGGCGCTGAGGTCTCCAAGAGCGAACGCTTTGGCGACGATCTGATAGGTCAAGGCGGATCGCTCTTCCTCGGTCATAGCGTCGAAGGCGGCGGGTTCGAGATGATCGGAAATCGTGTCGGGCAGCGAAAAGCCAAGTTCCCGTCGCGATCCGTCTGTTACGACATGCCGCCCGATACCACCGTCGAGCCATTCCGCGCCAATGGTGCGACCGTCTACCTCGGCGACGATGCCCGTCGCACCTTCATCGGTGATTGCGCCGCCGTCGTAACCGCGCGCGATGTCAAGCGGGGCTTGCGGCGGGCGATGGCCCGACTGACCGGCGATATAGAAGGGATAACCGGGCATCGGTGTCTTGGCATCGGCCTTGAGCACCGGCGCATCGCCGGTGTCGTCAACATCGTCGGCCTCGGCATAGGTGGGCAGCAGGGGCAGCGGCTCACCCGGCAGGGGGATCAGCGCGGGCACGGGCGTGCCAATGGTCTGATCCGGATCGCCCTCCTCGGGCCCGATCCAAGCGCCGGTCAGCCGGTCAATCGATCCCGGACGGCTGTGGCCGCGTTGTTCGGCGGTCGGAAAGCGCGTGGACAGTTCGGCGGTCGGCTGGCCGTCGGGCAGCTTGCGGGTACCGTCCTCCAGAACATCATGCACGCGCCAGAGCGCCCACATTCCTTGCGCGAAATGCGGGTAGAGATGACAGTGAAAGATTGAATCCCCGATGGTTCGATTGCGATTGCCCGACCCTTGTGTATCCCACCAGCCGCGTTCGGCCCCATCAAGCCCGCGCAGGCCACCGTGATAGATATTGTAGGTAAAGCCCTGCTGCGGAGAGACCGTCTGGCTGTCGAGATACGACCCCCGGCTGGGATCGTTGCCAGCAAACCATTGATGCGCGTGCAGGTGGAAAACATGCGTTTCTTTCGGTCCAGCGTGAAAGTTGCGGAACACGACGGGGTCATTGAGGTAGGAATGATGGACGTTCGACGGATCGTCTGCATACCATTCCAGAAGGGCCGGGTCGCCATTGGCCCATGAGGCCAGGAAAAACTCCTCATACATGCATTCCGCGCATTCGGAGGCAGGCCCAAGCCCCTTGCGGTTTGCCAGCAAAAGCGACCCCATACCGGAGGCACCGTAATTGATGGCAAACCCGTCCTTGACCCCGGCAAGCTGGCCGAAATGTTCCAGCTCCTCGAAGTTGCGGGTGTAGAAAGTCTTCAGCTCATCATGAAAGAAGACCGAGAATTCGCGAAAGGCGTTAAAGCCTGGCTCATGTGACAAAGCAGGCCGGTCCACCGCATCGCCCCGGCAATCGTTGCGCGCAATGGTCGGGTCGCAATAGATGATCGCATTGAGGTCGGAA
>NZ_JBARVQ010000788.1:0-1734 GCF_049646345.1 Albidovulum sp.
GCTCACGACAGTAGAACCGGACTCGCCTGGCTCGCGTCCCGGCGAAGGGACCTCTTCGACCATGCCGAATGGCCGGCCGTCAGAGCAGTTTACGTCGCAGGTTGGGCATCTCCCGCGCCGAATTCGAATTCAGTTCCGTCGACCCACATCCTGTGCATCAACACGGCAAGCTTGCGCGCCAACGCGACCTTGGCCCGTTTAGCACCGCGCCGCTTTACCAGCCGAAGCGCCCAGGCCTTCAAGGCAGACGGTTTGACACGCAACGTGATGATCGCGTTCGCCGCCTCATAGAGCACGGTTCGGACCGACGCATCGCCGGCCTTGGTGATATGGCCGGTCACATCTACCTCGCCGGATTGGTATTTTCGCGGTGTCAGGCCGAAATGCGCACCGATCGCTTTGGAGGATCGAAACCTATGGGGATCATCAACGGCGGCTACAAAGGTCAACGAGGCGATTGGGCCAACGCCGGGCACCGTCATAAGCCGCTTGCACACTTCGCTTTCCCGGGTCAGACGCAGCACCATGCGATGCAGCTCGGCCAGTTCGCGGGCGAGAGCAGCGCGGGCCTCCAGCATGGCACCGATCACCTTCTCAAGCATCGTGTTCCCCGTGATAAGTTCGCGGAGCCGGGCATCAAACCGGGCCCGCCCGATCTGACCGACCTTTAAGCCGAAAGACCGCAAGATTCCCCGCATCCCAATGTCGAGATCGACACGCTTCCGCGTGAGAAGCTTGCGCGCAGTCAGCAGCGCCCGGATTTCCTGCGAGTCGGCGGATTTGGCGTGCACCGATTTGAACCAGCCGAGCCGCAGCATTTGTGCGATCCCCCGTGCGTCATTGCGGTCCGTCTTCACGGCCATGGCCGAGATCGCCGCCTGGACATGTCGCGTCTCGAGCAAGACCACGTCGAACCCTTCGACTTTCAAACCGTCGTGCAGCCAGCCGGAAAGCGCCCCAGCCTCCAGCCCGATCCGGGCTCCTGAGCAGCCTTCGTCCCGCAGAATGCGCCCAAGCGCGGCGGGATCACTCAGTGCTTTCAGTTCGCGTATGACCTTGCCGCTCTGATCCACAATACAGACGGCGCTTTCCTTCATCGAAACGTCGATGCCAACGTATTTTTCCATTTCAGTCCCTCCAGTTGCCAGTCCCCGATCATAGGGCGCTACTGGCTTAATACGGCATCTGGAATTCCGAGGTGGGCGCGAAGACACTTGGCATGGCCAGTTTTTACCTGCGGGCGGTGTGCCAGAACCGCAACCTCTGGGGCGTCGAGGATTTTCAGGAAATCACCATCCGTCACTCGAAGTATGCCGCCTCGCGCTTTGCCCAAGAGGCGGCACCAGCACTGACACGGTTTGCCAATTCCTCGCCGCAGGGATTTGTGAACGGCATCAAGGCGGCGCGGCAGCAGATCGTCGCGCGCACAGATGAGGATCGGGATGACTTTCTGCGGAAGCGCGGCTTCTCCAAGGCTGAATCCGGCAAGATCATTGAAAAGGTGCTGATGGAGGAGGGCCGGCCGCCTGAGAGCATCTTTGACTTCGTGCAGGGGATCACGCGCTTGGCGCGGGACAAAACCCAGCAGGATGCCCGCCTCGACATGGAAGGGCGGGCCAAGAAGCTCCTCGACCGGGTTGGCTGACTATGGTGGGGTGCCTCGCTGGCGCCCCACAGAATTCGTCGTGAAGAGCCCATTGCGGTCATTGGCGCCCGTTCGCCGAACCCTCAAAC
>NZ_JBARVQ010000789.1:0-3455 GCF_049646345.1 Albidovulum sp.
ATGAGGTTTATGACCGTCCGACCAGTTTCACCTTCGAAAGAGCGCTCGGCTGATGCGCAAATGCTATGTGCATTCCGGAAGATTGAAGTGAAACCATCTTCTGAATAATGTCTTTTTTGCACACAACCAGGAGGCATCATGACCCGCCCAAGACTTCTCGGCATCGCCGGTGCGCTCCGCGCCGGTTCGACCAATCGCAAGCTTGTGCACGAGGCCGCGCGGCTTTTCGGCCCGGCAGAGTTTACCGAGGCAGACCTGCGCCTGCCGCTTTATGACGGTGATCTTGAGGCGCGCGGCATCCCCGCCGAGGTGACGCAGCTTGCCGATCAGATCGCAGCAGCCGATGCCATCGTCATTTCGACCCCGGAATACAATTCAGCCCTGCCGGGCGTCCTGAAGAATGCGCTCGACTGGGTCAGCCGCACCGGTATGCCTGTCTGGCAGGACAAACCGGTCGCCATCGTTTCGGCTGCCGCAGGGCGGACCGGCGGGGCACGGGCGCAATCCTCGCTTCGCCTCGCGGTTACGCCGTTCCGCCCGCGCCTGCTGACCGGACCAGAGGTGATGATCGCGAATTCGGGCAATGCGTTCGACGATCAGGGACGGCTTATCGACGAAACCTCTGTCGAGGTGCTCGGTGCGTTGATGACAGCCCTTCGGGCCGAGACCGCGCGGCTGGCGGTGGCCGCCTAAAGACTGTCCCCGACGCGAAAGCCGTCGGGGATCACATCGCACCCGTCGAGCACCAGATCGGCCATCACCTGCGCCACTTTCGGCGCCATGCCAAAGCCGATCTTGAACCCGCCATTGGCGACGAAATGGCCCGGACGCCCGGGCCATTCCCCCAGCATCGGCGTCCGGCTTTTTGCCCGCGGCCGCAGCCCGGCCCAACGTTCGATCACCGGCGCATCGCGCAAGGCCGAACAGGCGGTGCGCGCCCGGTCGATCAGCGCATCGAGCTGTGTATCCGTGGTATCCACCGCGTCATAACTGCGCTCCGAGGTTGACCCCACCGCCACGGTCCCGTCGCCATGCGGTACGATATGCAAGCCCTCGACGAAGAGCTGCGGCTGGTCGCGGGCGTCGCACCGGAAAAGCGCCGCCTGCCCCTTTACCCCGACACCGACCGTCCGGCCGAGATCACCTGAAAGCTCGGTCAGACCGGCAACACCCGTCGCCCAGACCACCGTGCCGTTTCTTCTGTTCTCAAATACTCCCGCCGGAGGCCCCGACGCGGCCTCGGTCACCACCCCGTCTTTGGCGCGGATCGCCGCCACCAGAGCCGTTGCCGCCTGCCTTGGATGCAACCGGGCTGACAGGGTATCCTGGATCAGCCAGCCCGAGGGGCTTTCGGGTGCCCATCCGTCATCGCGCGCGGGCACAACGCGCCATTCAGCCCGGCCCTGCCAGAGCGCCGCCGCGCCGTCAGCCCGGCCCCGCGCCAGCGCCACGGCGGCGGTATCGGCCAGTGGCTGCACCCGGCCGAGCCGTGCATAGCCCGGATCGATACCCGAAACCTCCGCCACCTCACGCCAGAACCCTTCCGCCATCAGC
The DNA here is from genome assembly GCF_049646345.1 of Albidovulum sp. Classification (GTDB taxonomy): domain Bacteria; phylum Pseudomonadota; class Alphaproteobacteria; order Rhodobacterales; family Rhodobacteraceae; genus Albidovulum. The sequence goes on from NZ_JBARVQ010000789.1 coordinate 1,555, forward strand.
AGGCTTTCCAGCTGAAACGCCTTCTTGGGGTTCCACTGTTCGGGCACATGCGGCGCAAGCGCCCCGACAATGCCGCCCGATGACCCCGCGCCAATCCGGTCGCGTTCGTAAAGTGACACCCTCGCGCCCCGCCGAACGCAGTCCCAGGCTATGGCCAGTCCGAAGATGCCACCCCCCATCACCGTCACATCCACGATTGCCATCGGCCCGTCCTTCGCCTAACTGCCGCCTGAGGGGTACGGCAGATGAGCCTTAAGAACCAGAGCGAGCAGGTCAATTGGCGCGACGGCGGCACGCCCGTCTCGTCGCTCTTCGACGATCCCTATTTCTCGCCGACCGACGGGCTGGCCGAAACCCGGCATGTCTTTCTGGACGGTAACGGCCTGCCCGGACGGTTCGGCGACGGGTTTCGCATTGCCGAACTGGGTTTCGGCACCGGCCTCAATCTGCTTGCGACCCTGATCGCATGGCGCCGGGCGGGGACGGAGGGGCGGCTCTCCTATACAAGTTTCGAGGCTTTCCCGATGCCCGCCGCCGATATGGACCGCGCCTTGGCGGCCTTTCCCGAGCTGCGGGCCGAGGCGGAGCCGCTTCTGACCGCATGGGCTGATGGCAAGCGCCGCTTCGCCATTGGCTCCGTCGATGTCGCGGTGATCGTGGGCGATGCGCGCGTGACCTTGCCCGACTGGTCGCACCGGGCCGATGCCTGGTTCCTCGACGGCTTTTCCCCCGCCAAGAATCCCGAACTCTGGTCCGAAGACCTGATGGCAGAGGTCGCCCGACACTCCGCGCCGGGCGGCACATTCGCCACCTACACCGCGGCGGGCTTCGTGCGCAGGGGATTGCAGACGGCGGGGTTTCAGGTAGAGCGGACCAAGGGATATGGCCATAAGCGGCATATGAGTCGCGGGGTATTGGACGGGGCGCGATGAACGACCAGAACTTCCGACTCGGCGCGATCCTGATGACCGCAACCAGCTTTGTCTTCGCCATGCAGGACGGCATCTCGCGCCATCTGGCCAGCGAATACAACGTCTATATGGTGGTTATGATCCGCTACTGGTTCTTCGCGATCTTCGTGATGACGGTCGCATCGCGCAAGGCAGGCGGCATCCGCGCGGCGACGAAGACGCATTTCCCGCTGATCCAGATCTTCCGCGGGGTGCTTCTGGCGACCGAGATCTGCGTCATGGTCACCGCCTTCACGCTGCTCGGTCTTGTCGAAAGCCATGCCGTCTTCACCTCCTATCCCCTGCTGATCGCAGCGCTTTCGGGCCCAGTTCTTGGCGAAAAGGTCGGCTGGCGGCGCTGGACGGCGATCGGCATCGGCTTTGTCGGTATCCTGATCATCCTCGAACCCGGCTACCGGGTCTTTTCGCCCGCCGCACTGGTGCCGCTGGTCGCGGCGCTCATGTTCGCACTCTACGGCTTGCTGACCCGCTACGTCGCCCGCAAGGACCGCTCGGCCGTCAGCTTCTTCTGGACCGGGGTGACGGGGGCCGTGGTGATGACCGGGGTCGGAATGTTCCACTGGGAACCGATGAGCCTGCCGGACTGGGGCTGGATGGCGGTACTTTGCTGCACGGCAGCCACGGCCCACTGGCTGATGATCCGGGCACTGGAAGTGGCCGAGGCGAGCGCGATCCAACCCTTCGCCTATCTGCAACTCATCTTTGCCACAGCACTCGGAATGGCGGTCTTCGGTGAGGTGCTGGAGCCAAATGTGGCGATCGGCGCGGTGATCGTCGTGGGGGCGGGCCTTTTCACCCTCTGGCGCGCGCGCGTGAAAGCGCCGACGCCGGTGTAAGGTGGGTTTAGAGCGTGTTGCGGTTTTCGAGATTCAGGATTCCCCCGATGCTTGATCTGTGATTCCCTGTCTGTATGGCAGATATGGGGGTCAG
>NZ_JBARVQ010000790.1:0-8456 GCF_049646345.1 Albidovulum sp.
CCTCAATGCTGAGCACACGGCGCAGCGGATCGTAAGTCCGGTGCACCTGCCGTTCGACGCCCGTGCCCTGCGCCTCGGCGATCACGGTCGCGTTGCCGCTGGCATCATAGGTCGTCTGGGTGACGGAACCGTCAACATAGGTGACGGTGTCGAGATTGCCGCTCGCGTTGTAGGCGTATCGGGTGGCGTTGCCGTTTTCATCGGTGCGGCTGACGAGGTGACCTTCGGGCGTGTAGGTCATGACCTGAGCGCCGCCTTCGGGATCAGAGATCTTCGTCGGCAGGCCTGTAGCGTCATACTCATAGGCCGTCACGAAGCCGCCCGGATCAGTCATGCTGGTGACCTTGTTAAAGATCGGCTCGTAGATATAGGCGGTGGTCCGTTCCGCGGCCGTGCCCACGGCCTCGGTCAGTTCCGTGACGTTGCCGGCTTCATCATACTCGATCGTGTCGACCCGCGTTCCGCCGGTGGTGGATGGCCGCTCGACCTGCAGAGCGAGGTTGTTGTCATCGCGCTCGATCAGCGTGATCCGCCCCAGGGGATCCGTCGTGCGGATCACCGAGCCGAACTGGTTGACCTCGATTTCCGTCACCTGCCCCTTGCGATCGGTGACAGTCGTGATCCGGTCTTCGGGCGCAACATAGACGAGGGGGGACGTCGCGGGACCGCCGAGGCCGTCAACCAGGCCAAGCGTTGCCCCCACCTGGTTACGGACGGAGGAACCGTCGGGGAATGTCGCGCCGGACAGGCGCCCGATCGCATCGTAGCTGTAGCTGGTGTTGTTACCGTTCTGGTTCAGGGATGAAACCAGGCGACCGTCGATATCATAGCTGAAGCTGACCTTGGTGCCCGTGGGTTCTGTCACCTCCCCAAGATAGCCCTCCTCATATGCGAATTGTGTCGCCCGTCCATCGGGATAGGTGATCGACAGCACACGTCCCGTCGCGTCATAGGCGAAGGTCGTGATCCCCCCTGCCTCGTCGGTGATGGTCACTAACCGACCCGAACCATCATAGGTATAGGTCTTCCTATTTCCTTGCGGATCGACGATCGACGTCTGCAACCCGTTCGCGTCGAATTCGACGACCGAGCCGTCCTTGTAGGTCCGCGTCCATGTCCCGTCAGCAAGCTTTTCCAGCGTTGAGAAGTCACCCTTGCCGGAAATGTATGCACCGGTATCGGAAGGTTTCGAGAAGTAGATCTTGATTTCAAAGCGACGGAGGATGATCAGATCCAGTCCGCCGTCTTCGTTGAGATCGGCAATCTGGAAGTCACTGAACGCTTCGTCGAGCTGTCCGAGCTCATAAGGTTGGAGCGTCCCGTCATCGTTTCCGTAGTAGATTGCAAGTGTCCCGCTGACGGTATCGCCCTCGTAGCCGGTTGACAGCAGGATATCTGGTTTTCCATCCTGATTGACATCGTGTGCCTTGATCGCGGTTAGACTGCTCGAAGCTGGCGGTTTCTGATAGATGACCGCCGAAGAAAAACTGCGCCCGTCGATATTGGTGTAGACATTCAGTGTTGATCCCATCGCTGTAATCACATCGAGGAACCCGTCATTGTTGAGGTCCGCCAGTTGGAAATACTTACCCATCAGCCTTGGTGATCTCGGACCAAGTCCGAGTTTTACAGTCGTGAAGCTGCGGCCGCCCTGGTTGAACCGAAAGCTTATTCCATCCCGATCTCGATAGGCGATGTCCTGATTACCATCCTGATCGATATCGCCCAACTCAAGTTGCAGCACTCCCCAACCGCTAAAGCCGGTGCGGTAAGGAGAGGGATGGCTGAACCCGTCAGCGTTCCCCCAATAGACACCTAAAGCGTCTTGTCTCAAAAATTCATTGCGGATGAGGCCAAGTGCAAAGTCCAGGTAGCCATCCTTGTCGAAATCCGCCACGGCCACATCAAGCGGCTGCAAGCTCCCCAAGACGGTTGGCAAACGCTTAAACGTCACGCTTGCGGCCGTACCACCGAAATCAACTGCGCGTGCAAAGCTATAGCCGCGCTGGAACTGAGCTGTCGTAACTACATCCAGGCCTTCATCAGTGCCGAACCGGCCAACCCCAATCCCGGTTAGATTTGGAGTATATGTTCCCGTCTGCGGAACACTGGTGGGGTTGACGACATGAATCCCAGGCTCTTGCACAATTTCCTTGTCGCCGAGGTTTCGAAGGATGCCGACATCACCCGGCCCGGTATCTGCATACAGAATATCTGGAAGGCCATCGTCGTCGATGTCCTGGATTTTGGCGTCCTGGCCACCGTTGATGTGGAACACGAGCGGTTCGTCTTCGAACTCTGTGAATGTGGGTCTCGGATCGAAGGGTGTGACCGAGCTGTCGTCCATGATTGCGACGGATCCGTCGGGGTTCTGGGTAAGTTTCTGGAGGCCTGCGACGGACCATCCGGTGCCGAGCGGGCTTTGGGTTTGGTTCTGGACGTAGAATTCGCCCTTGTGGCCGGCGGCGACGGTTGAGCAGTCGTACTGGGCCCGCGTGGTGAAGCGGTAGTCGTAGCGGCCCGAGGGCAGTCCGGTGGCGTCGACCGGGGTCGACTGGCGCAAAGTGACGGCTTCGCCGACCAGCGCGGGCGTGGTGCCGTCGGCGGCCTGGCGCGGGGTCCAGCTTGCGGTATTGGCGAGGCTGAGACCACCGACCTCGATGCGGCTGTCGAGTGTTGCGGGCAGCGAGGCGTCGGAGGAGATCGTGACGTCGCCCGCGACGATCACGGTCGGGTCGGCCGCGGCCGAGTGATAGGCGAGCGAGACCTGCTGGGTCCGGTTGAAGGCGGTATAGCCCGGCAGGGTGTAGCTCTGCGCGAGGTCCCCTTCGAAGAGCGAGAGGCTGCGATTTCCGGTCGGCGTGTCGTCCGAAGCTATTGCGGAAGGTGCCTTCGGCAGGAAGGAGAAGAGCATGCCGTTGTCAAAGGCCCCGGCCGCGCTGGTGACCGTGGCTGCCCCTGTATCGACACCCGCATTGGCGGCGCGGCGGAACGCTGCACCCGAGGTATTCAACTGCCACAGGTTCAGGCTGGTGCCTTCCGGCAGGTTATCGGCGTTCGGCGCAGTCAGCGTCGCCCCGGCGGTGAAAAGCGCACCCGGCGCATCGAGCGCATAGATGTGGCAGGCCTGGACGTCGCGTGGCAACGCCTCATGGGCGAAGAGCTGCGGCAGGGTGCCGAGACAGACATTGCCGCTATAGGCTGCGCCCGCAGCATCAGTCACGCTATCGGCGGGAATGATGACGGTGACACCGGACGTGTTGCCGGTCAGGACAGTGTTCTGACCAGCCACCACCTGGGCGCAACCATCGTTCAGCGGTGCCAGCAGGAAATCAGGCGCGAGATCGCGGTTCTGGTTGTCGGTGATGGTGATCGCGCGGATCTCGCCAACATAGCCGCCCGGCCCGCCCGTGGCAGAGGGCTCGACGAGGACCCGGTCGCTGCCTGCGGTCAGACTGCCGAAGCTGAACCGGCCGGCACTGTCGGTGATAGTGGCGAGGGCTGCATTCTCGAGCCGGACCGGAATGCCAACAAGCGGCGTATCGGTCCCGTTCGCCCGATCTACCGCATCAAAGACGAAGCCGAAGACGGCGGTCTCACCGGCATTGGCCGGAACCACTTCGATGTTCAGAACGGCGGTATCGGTGAGGCTGCCATCCGACGCGCCGATGGTAAAAGCGTGGCTGCCGATCTGGCCCTGTTCAGGGCGGAAGCGGATCATGCCCGATGTGGCATCAAGCGTGATGCCCGATGCCAGCGGCAGGGGATTGGCAAAGAAGCTGACTGGATCGCCGTCAGGATCAACGGCCGACAGGTCGAGCGCAAGCTCGAGGCCGAGTTCGACCGTGTAGAGGCTGTTCACATTGCCCAGAACCGGCGGCAGGTTCGGCACGGTCGCGCTGATGTCGAGCGAGGCCGTGCTTTGCGCCAGGCCATCATCCACGGTGACCTGAAGAGTATAGGCGCCGGACCGGTCGGTTGCGACCTCGACCAGGCCGCCGCCGAGATCGTTGATCGCGGGGGCCGAACCGGCGGGGGCCGCAGTGAACGAATAGGTGAAGCTCAGCGCATCGCCATCGGGATCCGACGAGGCTGCGGCGCTGAACTCGGTGACCTCATTGACCACGATGCTGTCCGGGCCGACAAGATCGGCGACCGGCGCGCGGTTCGGCGCGGTCATCGCCACCGTGACCGGGGCAGAGGACAGGTCATAATCCGACACGGTGAGGGCGAAGACGTAATCGCCCCGGATGTCGGGGGTGAAGGAGGCGATCGGCGCGTTCGCATTGGCGATCTGGGCGGTGCTGCCCTGCGGGGCAGAGACGATCGTCCAGACATAGGTCAACGCATCGCCGTCGGGATCGAAGGAGCCGGTTCCGTCGAGGGTTGCGACCTCTCCCACGAAATGATCGGCATCGACCGTGGCCGCCGCGATTGGGGCGGTATTGGGGACTTCAATCACGATCACCACGGGCACGGCCTGCGTCGCGCCGTCGCTGGCGGTCAGCTGGATCAGGTAGAGCCCGGCCCGGTCCGGCGTGAAGTCAAGGTTCGGTGCGGTGACCAACGGACCGCCGGAAAGTGCCGCCTGGCTGGAAGCCGGGCGATGGATCAGCGACCAGCCGAAGCTCAGCGCATCACCGTTGCCGTCGAAGGCCAGCGCGGCACCGTTCAGCGGCACCGCCACGCCCCGTTCGCCGGTCAGACGGGCCGACCGTCTCAGAACCGGCCTGAGGTTGGCGTCGCCGATGAAGGCGGTATCGGGAAGAGACCAGCCATTGCCGTCAGTGACGATCAGTTGCACCACGCCGGAGCCCGCGACAACGCAAACCGGGTTATTGCGGTTGAACGGATTGTTCTTGACCCGGGCAGTCGCGACACTGGCAGAGCCAACCCAGGCATAAAGATCGCCCTTGCCGAAATCCGGGGTTGTGACATGGACCGAAACCCTGCCGGGCACGGTGACGCTGCCCAGCGGCGTTCCGTCCGCCAGCTTCAGATCGACGCTGCGTGTGTGATCGTTCTTGTTCTCGATCTCCCAGACAATGATATCGCCCGACGCGACCGATTGCTGACCGCGCGACATGAGCGAGATGCTGACCGGTTCGGCAGCACTCGTTCCCGGCAGATCGCCGGGCAGACGGGTGTCGAAGTTACAAAGCCCCCCCAGATCGGAGCGCTTGATGTGGTAGACCGGGCTTGTCGAGATGATGTCAGTGAAGCGCGCCGAGGTCACGTCGAGCGCGAGCGCGGGCTGAGCGGCATGTGAGTCGTTGAACTGCCCGACAGATCCGCTCCCCGTCAGGCCGAGCGCCGACCAGGAATAGGAGAGCGGCCCGCCCGTCGACGCTGTACCGTCAAGTGCCACGATCCCGCTCGTATCGGTCAGCCGGTCAGCTCCTGCGTCGGCCCGGGGCAGCGGTGCGCCGACAACCACAGGTATCGTGACCGGGACAGCAGCGGCGCTGCCGTCTTCAACCATGAGCTGAAGGACATAAATACCGGCAAGGTCCGGCGTGAAGCTCGTCTCCGCCCCGGAGGCAAAGGCGCCGAGAGAGGCCGTGCTGCCGGCGGGGCGATGGAGGAGCGCCCAGCTGTGGGACAGAAGATCACCATCGAGGTCATAGCTCTGGGTCCCGTCGAGAGCGAACGCGGTTCCGGCCTGCGGATTGGCGACCGGCGCAATGCGGCCCACAGGGCGCAGGTTGGCCGCCGGATCACCCGTGACCAGAATCTGGTCAGAGCGTATCCAGTCGCCATCCGAAACCGAGATCGTGAGGATATGGTCGGCCGGCTGATCAAGCGTCACCGCGATCTGCCCATCCGCGTCAAGCGTGACCGTTGGCGCGGCACCCGACGGTGAGGCCGACATCACAGCTGAGGGAACAAGGGCATTGCCGTCGAGATCGCTCGAGCCATAGGCGTCGAGAACCAGAGCCGTACCCGGCGTGGCGCGAAGCTGGTCGAACCGTCCCGACGCCACCGGGGCGACCTGCCGCCCGCCGACACCGGCATAATAGTCCACGCCAAACGCGAGGAGATCGGCGCGAGAAAGGTCAGCGCCGATCACGTCCTCGAAGGTGACCGAGCCACCGGCAGTGCCGAAGATGAAGGTGAGGTCGTTCACTGCGGCATTGGGTGACATGCGGACATTTGTTGTCCCGTCCGGATCCGCATCTATGGCCGCCGCCAGAGCCAGAAAATCCTGCGGCGTCGAAAGGGTATGACCTATGCCTCCAAATGTAACAGTCGCGATATCGGGATTTATGGCCGCTCCGCTATCCAGTTCGAATCCCTGAACTCTTTCATGCGTACCGGTCACCGAACGGTCGCCTAGGTCGAACAGGTCCTGAACACCGGTCGTCGCAACTCGGGTGGCGTCATAGCTCAGCCGGTAGCTGTCTGTGCTGCCGGAATCGGGAAGATAGCTGATCTCGTAGGTGACGACAGACGACACCGCGCCGCTGTCATCCTGCACGCTCAGACCGACACGATAGAGGCCTTCCGCATCCATCATGAATCCGGTCATTGGTGCCGTCGCATCGGCAAAGCCCGCGTCACTGCCGGACGGCATGTCAATGACCGACCAATGATAGGTCAGCCCGTCGCCATCCACATCAAAGCTGCCGGCACCGTCCAGCAGGATGGGGCTGGACCCGCCCGGCGCACCGCGCCCGCCGATCCGCGCGACCGGCGTCAGATTGCCCGTGCCGACCTCGATATCGACGACATGGAGCGGGGCCGTATTGGCCGGGTTGTCAGCATCAAAGAAGGAAACGGTCGCGACATACGTCCCGGCGATATCGGGCGTGAAGGTCGGGCGCAGGACATCCGCCGCGCTGAAATCCGCGACGCTCAGGCCGGGCCGCTGCGTCCAGGACCATTGCGGCTGGAGATGCTCCCCGGCGACAGCCTTGAGCCCGTCCGTGGGATCGAGCCGGACCGCTGTACCGACCGACGCGGCAACCGGTGTTGCGGTGTCATTTGCAAGGGAAGGAAGTGCGGAAGACAGAAATATCAGCCCGGCGCCAACGCCGTTGAAAAACAGATTCATCAAAATAACCCTTCGTCCCTACAACCCGGGAGCGAAGATCGCCGATCTATTAAATTTGATCAAGTCATTTTTGAGTTGAACAATCGGGCGAGATTCCACGGATACGAGAGAGAATGACCGAGACCTCCCTATATTAGTGTCTGAAGAAGAAGCATGGCAACTTCGGCAACACTGTTTCCTGAGAACAGAAACAATTACGTCGCGGAAGGAACAGATATATCTGTGCGCCGGAACTGACGTTCTTGCCAGGCCATAGTCCCCCGACGCTTCCGCTTCAGGAACTCAATCACTGTCGCGATTGGCTCTGTGGCCGGCTTTACCGTTCCCGGTCTCTATCTCTCGACTCCCCAGGCCGCGTGACTTCGCGCAGCCGCTTTGTGGACCTGTCACGGAATTGTTGGGGTCTGTTACGGCTGAGTGCAGGATCGTACGTTAACGTCCCATACTCCCGGTTTTGAGCCCTGTGGTCGCCTTCGTTGTGGCGATGAGCTTGCTGCGCCCGTTTTGTGGCTGTGAAGGTGGCAAGATATAGGGATGATTACTTCACAGCTTTGCCCCAGCTTGCCGCCGCCAGCGGTATTCGCCGGTGAGCAGGATGTGGGCCCATCCAAGCGGCGAGATATGCGCGAGCAGAGCTGGGTCGCAATTCAGTCCGGCCCGCTGCCGCGCGGCCACGGCCTGACCGAGGTGCTTGGTGTTCCAGTAGATGATGATGGCGGCAAGCAGGTTGAGACCGGCCATGCGGTAGTGCTGCCCCTCGGCGGTGCGATCCCGGATTTCGCCTTGGCGTCCGATGCGCAGAGCGTTTTTCAGTGCGTGATGCGCCTCGCCCTTGTTCAGGCCGATCTGGGCCCGTCGCTGCATGTCGGCGTCGAGGAGCCATTCGATGATGAAGAGGGTGCGCTCGACGCGCCCGATTTCACGGAGCGCCAAGGCCAGCTCATGCTGGCGCGGATAACGGAGAGATCAGGGAGAACGGAAGACGCGTCCTGGCTGCCTAACGTACGATCCTGCACTCAGCCGGAAAGGACCCCTTCCTGACTACCCGTCGGTCTCCGGACAGTAAATTTCAGAAGGTCCGAAAAACATCGCAGATCGTCCTAAGAAACGGACGACCCGTTACGCGGCGCGGGACTCGGTCCCACCCTGCCGAAAGGCGGCGGGCGAAACGCCGATCTCTTTCTTGAACACCCGGCTGAATGCCGATTCCGAGGCATAGCCCGATATCTCGGCCGCCTCGGCCACGCTGAGCCCGCGTGCGGCGAGAGCCTCCCGCGCGATCTGCATCCGCCACGATGTGACATAGCTCATCGGGGTCGCGCCGATCCGCGCCGTGAACCGCTCGGCAAAGCCGGTGCGCGACAGCCCCGCCTCGCAGGCGAGCGCGGCCACGGTCCAATCC
>NZ_JBARVQ010000791.1:0-6524 GCF_049646345.1 Albidovulum sp.
AACTTCGACAACATTCGAATTGAGTATTTTGGCGACTACGATGCCGCCTTCGAGGGTTTCAAGGGGGGCACCTACACATTCCGGAACGAGGCATCATCGCTTATCTGGGCCACGCGCTACGATTTTCCGGCGTTCCAAAACGGCTGGGTCAAGAAGGACCCCCTGCCGGACGGCAATGTCGCCAGCGGGCAGGCCTTCATCATCAATCTACGCCGGGAAAAGTTTCAGGACCCGCGCGTACGCGAAGCAATCGGGCTTATGTTCAACTTCGAATGGTCGAATACCTCGCTCTTTTACGGCCTCTATGAACGTGTGAACTCATTCTGGGAGAACAGCGAACTGGAGGCGACGGGCCTACCCTCGCCTGAGGAGCTTGCCCTTCTGGAACCGCTGAAGGACCAGTTGCCGCCCGGTGTGCTCGACGCCGAGCCGGTCATGGCACCGCTCTCCGGCGAACGGCAGCTTGACCGCAAGAACCTGCGCAAGGCATCGGCGTTGCTGGATGAGGCCGGATGGGAGGTCGGCAGCGACGGGATGCGGCGCAATGCGAAGGGCGAAATGCTGCGGGTCGAGTTCCTGAACGACAGTCAGACCTTTGACCGTGTCTTCAATCCCTTTGTCGAAAATCTGCGCGCGCTCGGCGTCGATGCCGCTCTGAGCCGGGTTGACGATGCACAGATGACCAGCCGGACACGGAGCCACGACTTCGATATCGTGACCGGCCATCTCGGGCAGGATCTGATTCCAAGCTCTGGTTTACAGCAGTATTTCGGTTCGGCTTCGATTGGTGACGCATTGAACCTCATGGGTCTGCAAAGTCCGGCCGTGGACCAGTTGATCTCATTTGTCGAGGGGGCCAAAACACGCGAGGAACTGACCACGGCCGCGCGCGCGCTTGACCGGGTTCTGCGGGCCTATCGGTTCTGGGTGCCGCAATGGTACAAGGCCCAGCACACAATCGCCTACTACGATATGTACGAGCACCCCGACACACTGCCGCCTTTCGCGTTGGGCGAACTGGACTTCTGGTGGTACAACGAAGAAAAGGCCGCCAAACTGAAAGCGGCGGGCGCACTGAACTGATGCGCCGCACGGGGAAAGAGCAGACCGTCTGATGGGCGCCTATATCCTGCGAAGACTGCTACTGATGGTCCCGACCCTGTTCGGGATCATGCTGATCAATTTCACGCTGACGCAGTTCGTACCGGGCGGTCCGGTCGAACAGATCATCGCCCGGCTCGAAGGCGATGGTGACGTCTTTCGCAACATTGCGGGCGGCGGTGATACTGGCCAGCAGGAACAGATCGGCGGCGATGACCGCTATCTCGGCGCGCGGGGTCTGCCGCCGGAATTCATCGCGCAGCTGGAAGAGCAATTCGGTCTCGACAAGCCCGCGCATGAGCGGTTCTTCAAGATGATGGGCGATTATCTGCGCTTCGATTTCGGCGAGAGTTATTTCCGCAAGATCTCGGTGATCGATCTGGTGATCGAAAAGATGCCGGTCTCAATCACGCTCGGCCTCTGGTCGACGCTTCTGGCCTATCTGATCTCGATCCCGCTCGGCATCCGCAAGGCGGTCAGGGACGGGTCGGCCTTCGACACATGGACCTCTGGCACGATCATCGTCGCCTATGCGATCCCGGGGTTCCTTTTCGCGGTCCTGTTGATCGTGCTTTTCGCGGGCGGCAGCTATTGGCGCATCTTCCCGCTTCGCGGGCTGACCTCGGACGGGTGGGAGCAGATGAGCCTGATCGGCAAGGCGGCGGATTACCTCTGGCACATCACCCTGCCGGTCGTGGCCTCGACCATCTCCAGCTTTGCCACGCTGACGCTTCTGACCAAGAACAGCTTTCTGGACGAGATCAACAAGCAATATGTGCTGACCGCCAAGGCCAAGGGGTTGAGCGAGGGGCGCGTGCTTTACGGCCATGTCTTCCGCAATGCGATGCTGATCGTGATCGCCGGCTTCCCCGGCCTCTTCCTTGCGGTCCTCTTTGGTGGCGGCCTTCTGATCGAGACGATCTTCTCGCTCGACGGGCTCGGGCGGCTTGGTTACGAGGCGGCGGTGGCGCGCGATTATCCGGTCGTCTTCGGCACGCTCTGGGTCTTTGGCCTTCTGGGCCTGTTCATCGGCTTGCTGTCAGACCTCATGTATATCTTCGTCGACCCCCGGATCGACTTCGAAAAGCGGGCGGGCTGATGAGGTTGTCACCCCTCAACCAGCGCCGCTGGCGCAATTTCAAGGCCAACCGCCGCGCGGTCTGGTCGCTTGGAATCTTCCTTGTCCTCTTCGTTATCTCGCTGATGGCCGAGGTGGTGGCGAATGACAAACCAATCATCGTTTCCTATCGCGACGGGCTGCATTTCCCGATCTACAAGTTCTATCCCGAAACCGCCTTCGGCGGCGATTTCCGGACCGAGGCCGTCTACCGCGAACCGGAAGTGCGCTGCCTGATCGTCTCGGGTGGGCTGGAAGATTGCTTCGACGAACCTGAGGCAGTGATCGAGGATGCGGGCGACGGCATCGTCAACGGCGAGGCGGTCGAAAAGGGCTGGATGCTCTGGCCGCCGATCCCCTATCGCCACAATACGATCAACAACGTCGGCACCGCGCCATCGGCCCCTGATGGCGATCACTGGCTGGGCACCGACGATACGACGCGGGACGTGCTGGCAAGGATCATCTATGGCTTCCGCCTGTCGATCCTTTTCACGCTGATCGTCACCACGATCTCCAGCCTGATCGGCATCGCGGCGGGTGCCGTGCAGGGCTATTTTGGCGGCTGGGTCGATCTGATCTTCCAGCGACTGCTGGAGATCTGGGGATCGACGCCGGGGCTTTACGTCATCATCATCCTTTTCGCGATCCTCGGGCGCAGTTTCGGGCTTCTGGTGTTCGTGACGATCCTCTTCGGCTGGCCCGCGCTTGTCGGCGTGGTGCGGGCTGAATTCCTGCGGGCGCGCAATTTCGAATATGTCCGCGCCGCCCGCGCGCTTGGCGTTTCGGATCGGGTGATCATGTTCCGCCACATCCTGCCGAACGCGATGGTGGCGACACTCACCTTCCTGCCCTTCATCGTCACCGGCGCCATCGGCGGGCTCGCCGCCCTCGATTATCTCGGCTACGGGTTGCCGTCCTCCCTGCCTTCGCTGGGCGAGCTGGCATTGCAGGGCAAGTCGAACCTTCAGGCGCCCTGGCTCGGATTCTCGGCCTTCTTCACCTTCGCCATTATGCTTTCGCTTCTGGTCTTCATCTTCGAAGGCGTGCGCGATGCGTTCGATCCCCGGAAGACCTTCAAATGAAAACGGTTCTCGACATACGCGACCTCAAGGTCGATTTCCGTCAGGACGGCAAAATCATCCACGCGGTAAAGGGCGTGAGCCTGAGCGTCGGCAAGGGCGAAACCGTCGCCATTGTCGGCGAAAGCGGGTCCGGCAAGTCGGTGACGGCGCTTTCGACCGTGGCCCTGCTCGGCGACAATGCCGAAGTATCGGGGTCGGTCAAATACCTCGACCGCGAGATGATCGGCGCGCCGGAACCGGTTCTGCGCGATGTGCGCGGCAACGATATCAGCTTCATCTTTCAAGAGCCGATGACCTCGCTCAACCCGCTCCACACGCTGGAGAAACAACTGGCCGAAAGCCTTGCCTTGCATCAGGGGCTCACGGGGGACGCCGCGCGGGCGCGGATCATCGAACTGATGGAAAAGGTCGGCATCGACGACGCCGAACGTCGGCTCAAGGACTATCCGCATCAGCTGTCGGGCGGGCAGCGCCAGCGGGTGATGATCGCGATGGCACTGGCAAATGGGCCGGACTTGCTGATCGCGGATGAACCGACAACGGCCCTGGACGTGACCATTCAGGCGCAGATCCTCGACCTTCTGGCCGAGCTGAAGGAACGTGAGGGGCTGTCGCTCCTCTTCATCTCCCACGACCTTGGTATCGTGCGCCGCATTGCCGACCGGGTCTGCGTGATGCAGGGCGGCGAGATCGTCGAACAGGGGGCGGTGGAGCAGATATTCTCCAACCCGCAGCATCCCTATACCCAGAAACTGCTGGCCGCAGAACCGCATGGCCGCCCCGACCCGGTGCCGGACGGGGCCGAGGAGATTGTACGGACCGACGCCTTACGCATCTGGTTCCCGATCCAGCGCGGGCTTTTGCGCCGCACGGTCGGGCATGTGAAGGCGGTCAATGCCGCGACGATCTCGGTCCGCTCGGGCGAGACGTTGGGTATTGTCGGCGAAAGCGGCTCGGGCAAGACCACACTCGCGCTCGCCATCATGCGGCTGATCGCGTCCGAGGGACCCATCGCCTATCTTGGGCAGGACATCTCCGGCTGGCGGCCACGGGACTTGCGCAAACTGCGCCGCGACATGCAGATCGTCTTTCAGGACCCTTACGGCAGCCTCAGCCCCCGCATGACCTGCGAACAGATCATCGCCGAAGGGTTAACTGTGCACGGCGTCGAGAAGGGCCGCGACCGGCGCGAGATGGTGGCCGGGATCATGACCGAGGTCGGGCTCGACACGGCGATGATGGAGCGCTATCCGCATGAGTTTTCCGGCGGCCAGCGGCAACGGATCGCCATCGCCCGGGCGATGATCCTGCGGCCGAAAGTGGTGGTTCTGGACGAACCGACCTCGGCCCTCGACATGACCGTTCAGGTGCAGATCGTTGAATTGCTGCGCTCGCTCCAGCGGCGCTACGGGCTTGCCTACCTCTTTATCAGCCATGACCTGCGCGTCGTTCGCGCGCTGGCCCACAAGGTCATGGTGATGAAATCGGGCGATGTGGTCGAGACGGGCGATGGGGACGCGATCTTTGACGCGCCGCAGACCGATTATACCCGCGAATTGATGGCGGCGGCTTTCGGACAGTCCAGACGCAGCGCATGAAAATCCTCTTCGTCCACCAGAATTTCCCCGGCCAGTTCCTGCATCTGGCGCCAGCCCTGGCGGAGCGTGGCCATCAGGTCGTCGCCCTGACCGCCGAACGCAATCAGCGCGCCTCACCTGTGCCGGTCCTGCGCTATCGTGATCCGCCGGAAAGCAAGGTGACGGGCGCGGCCAGGACCTATGCCGAGATGTCGGAACGCGGGGCAACGGTGGCGCGGGCGGCGCTGCAACTGACTCGGACCAAGGGCTTCGTTCCCGATGTGGTCTTCGGCCATGGCGGCTGGGGGGAGACCCTCTTTCTGAAAGAGATCTGGCCCGCGGCACGGCATCTGACCTATGCCGAGTTCTATTATCGCGCGACGGGGGCCGATACCGGCTATGACCCCGAATTCCAGCGCGGCGACGGGCCGAACCTTTCTGTCGTCGCGCGCCGCGCCCATCTTTTGCAGGCTTTGGTGGAATCCGATGCCGCGCTTGCACCGACGGCATGGCAGGCCTCAACTTTTCCGGACGAGCTGCGCGGCAAGATCAGCGTCATCCATGACGGGATCGACACCGACCGGGTCCGGCCTGACGCCGCTGCACGGCTGACCTTGCCGAATGGCCGTGTCCTCGCGCCGGGGGATGAGGTGCTGAGTTTCGTGAACCGCAATCTCGAACCCTATCGCGGCTATCATATCTTCATGCGCGCTTTGCCCAAGGTAATGGCGGCACGCCCGGACGCTCAGGTTGTGATCGTTGGTGGCGAGGGGCAGAGCTACGGGCCCGCCCCCGGCAAGGGGCAGAGTTGGAAGCAGATCTTCCTCGATGAGGTGAAAGACGGGCTCGACCTCAGCCGCGTTCATTTTCTGGGCAATGTGCCCTATCCGGATTTTCTGTCTTTGCTGCAGGTGACCCGTGTTCATGCCTACCTGACCTATCCCTTCGTCCTCTCGTGGTCGATGCTGGAGGCAATGAGTGCGGGGGCCCTGATCGTCGGCTCGCGCACGGCTCCGGTTCAGGAGGTGATCCGGGCAGGTGAAAACGGGCTTCTGGTGGATTTTTTCGATGTCGGCAGTTGGTCATCCACCCTGATCGACGCTCTTGCCACGCCGGAACGATTCATGCCTTTGCGGCGAACTGCGCGCACAACAATCTGCGACGGATATGACCTGAAACGACACAGTCTGCCGCGCCTGATTGATTTCGTCGAAATCGAATAACTTTTGCAGGTCTACAAATTTTCTCCGAAAATTTGGCGATTTTTCGGAGAAAAATCGTATTGCGCGGTGGTGAATTTCATTCAAACCGCTGAGCTGTGTCCGGCTTTCGAAAGATCGTAGGCATCGAAGGAACGCGCAATCATTCGGGTCAGTGGCCGAGCGCGGTCCGGTATCCGCAGCTCGCCATTCTGGAATACGACCATATCTCCGAACTCCTGCACCGCGTCCGCAAACATCTTGGAAATCTCCGGCGCAAATCCGGCGAAGTCCCGCTGCATCTCCTCAGGATCGATGCGAAAATCGCACATCAACGCCTCAATCATACGCGCGCGCAGCCGGTCCTGACCGCTGAACGCATGTCCCTTCGCCGTTGCAAAACACCCCTCGCGCACAGAGCGGACATAGGCCGATGTGCCGGGCG
>NZ_JBARVQ010000792.1:0-2924 GCF_049646345.1 Albidovulum sp.
ATGAGGTTGTTCAGCGCGCTGACATAGGCTTTGGCACTGGCCACGACGGTGTCGGTACAGGATGACATGCCGGTGACGATCTTGCCGTCTTCCTCCAGCCTTACCGACACGGTGGCCTGCGCGTCCGTGCCTTCGGTCACCGCATGGACCTGATAGAGGGCAAGCCGCGCATTGTGGGGGAAGAGCCGCTTGATCGCGTTGAAGGTCGCGTCCACCGGGCCATCGCCCTGGGCCGTCACCTGATGGTCCTTGCCATCGACGGTCAGGGTCAGGTCGGCGGATTGCGGCGCTTCGGTGCCACAGATCACACGCAGGAACTTGACCTGCATGTGGTCGCCGACACCTTCCGCGGCCTTGTCGCTCATCAGCGCGATGAGGTCGTCGTCATAGACCTCTTTCTTGCGGTCGGCCAAATCCTTGAAACGGACGAAGACATCGTTGAGCTGGTTGTCGGCCAGATCAAAGCCGAGATCCTTCAGCTTCGACCGAAGGGCCGCCCGGCCCGAATGTTTGCCCATGACGATGTTGGTCGCCGCCAGCCCGACATCCTCGGGGCGCATGATCTCGAACGTCTCGGCGTTCTTCAGCATGCCGTCCTGATGGATGCCGCTTTCATGGGCAAAGGCATTCTTGCCGACGATGGCCTTGTTGTATTGCACAGGAAAACCCGACACAGCGGCAACGCGGCGCGAGATGTTCATGATCTTCGTTGTATCGATGCCTGTGCGGTAGGGCAGGATGTCGTTGCGGACCTTCAGCGCCATGACGACCTCTTCCAGCGCGGTATTGCCCGCGCGTTCGCCCAGGCCATTGATCGTGCATTCGATCTGCCGCGCGCCGGCCTCTACAGCCGCCAGCGCGTTCGCCGTCGCCATGCCGAGGTCATTGTGACAATGGGTGGCGAAGATGATCTCATCCGCGCCCGGCACCTTTTCGATCAACATGCGGATCAGGTCCGCGCTTTCACGCGGCGCGGTATAGCCGACGGTGTCAGGGATGTTGATCGTCGTGGCGCCGGCCCTGATCGCGATCTCGACCACGCGGCAGAGGTAATCATGTTCCGTCCGCGTCGCATCCATCGGCGACCATTGCACGTTGTCGCAGAGATTGCGGGCATGGGTAACGGTGTCGTGGATGCGCTCGGCCATCTGGTCCTGATCCAGATTGGGGATGGCGCGGTGCAGCGGCGAGGTGCCGATGAAGGTGTGGATGCGCGGCCGGCGGGCGTGTTTCACCGCCTCCCAGCAGCGGTCGATATCCTTGATATTCGCCCGCGCGAGGCCGCAGATCACCGATTGCTTCGCCTGTCTGGCGATGGCAGAGACGGCCGCGAAATCGCCTTCCGAGGCGATGGGAAAGCCTGCCTCGATGATATCCACGCCCATCTCGTCGAGCATCTCGGCGATCTCAAGCTTTTCCTCATGCGTCATTGTCGCGCCGGGCGATTGTTCCCCGTCGCGCAAGGTGGTGTCAAAAATTACCACACGGTCCTGGCTTGTCTTGTCGGTCATTGTTCTGATCTCACTTGTCTACACCAGCTTCGCTTGGCGCATGGTCACCTCTGAGCGGTCGCGCCGGAGGGCACGCTCAGAGGCGGCTAAGGAGGAGAAGGGCACGAAGCGACCGGGCGCTGGATGCGCCTTGTTCGGTCGAAATATGAAGGCTTCGTATCATGGCGGCGACTATAACGATGAAGATGAAAAGGAAAAGCGAAAACTTCCGGGTCTGTTGCGGGTGTCGAAAGGGCTAAACACAACCTAAGAATGGGTCCAGGGCCAGGACCCCTTGATCTTGCGCGCGTGATTCAGCCTCCACATGGAGACCGACCAAAGCGCAACCGATTCAGGTTGAGCGACCAGAAGATGGCATGTCTGCAGCCCTTCTTTCCCAAGAGCCATGGCAAGCACAGCGTTGATGATCGGCGCGTCGTGAGCAGTAAGTTTTTTAATCGCAATGAGTTGCGGTGGCGCGACGCCCCTGAGGAATTTGGTCCGGCCCCGACCTTTACAACCACCGGTAGCGGTGGAACGACAGGAGTGTCGTCTCTCGGATGATGGATGGTCAGAGGAACCAACAGCCGTGGTCACGCAGTGCCTGAGCCGCCTCCTTGTTCCGGTAGTTGCAAGGTTGTCGAGGATGACAAAGGTGCCGGGGGCGATCTCTCGGACGCAAACCTCGCGAATATATGCGGCAAAGGCCGGGCCATCCATTGCGCCTTTGATGACCCATGGTGCGATCGGCGCGTCCTGTGTCAGGCCTGCGATCAACGTCTGCGTCTTCCAGCATTCAAAGAGTGCGTCCATGGTTGGGTGGTGACCGTGCCTGACCCTGCCGGACCGTGCGCGAGGGGGTCGGCATCTATGACGGCGCGCCCTTGGGCAAATACGAGATCAAGGGGCCGGATGCGGGCGCCTTCCTCGACTGGATCTATACCAATGTCATGTCCAGCCTGCCCGTGGGCGATGGGCACTATGGCCTGATGCTGAGCGACGACGGGCTGATCCTTGACGATGGCGTGTCTTTCCGGCTGGCCGGGGACCGGTTCTTCATGTCGACTTCGACCGGCAATGCAGATGCGGTCGGACAGCATATGGAAAAGCTGTTGCAGATCGAGCGGCCGGACTGGCGGGTGATGATCACCAATGTCACCGGCCAATGGGCGAATGCCACGATCTGCGGTCCGAAGGCGCGGGATGTGGTCGCGCATGATCTTGGCATGTCCTGGGTCATGTCGAAGAAGAAACCCGACTATCTTGGCAAACGCTCGGTCGAGCTGCGCCGCTCTACCGGCGGGCCGCGCCGGGAACTTGTGGGCATCCGCCCGCTTGATCCAAACCGGCAGGTGCCCGAAGGCGCGCCGCTGACGCCCGGCGGGCGGAAAGAGGCGACCGAAGGCTTTGTCACCGCCTGTGTCTGGTCGGTCG
>NZ_JBARVQ010000793.1:0-2147 GCF_049646345.1 Albidovulum sp.
AACGTCAGCCCGCATATGCGCAATGAGTGTGTATTGCAGATTGCTGGCGTACGTCGTGGTCTTGATCAGTTCGACACGAATATCTTGCCGGATGCCGATAAGCAGGTGCCGGAAGTTGCCCGCGAAGATCGTGGACTCGTCAGTGCCCACGCCGCCATCAACCGCGATCTTGGTTGTGGTCAGCATCGGAGTATCGGCGATGACCTTGGGTGCCATAAGGGGCTGGCCAGTTGTGTCGGTGAGGCCCGACAAGGTGCCTTCGTCGCGCGGGTGCAGGATGATTGCCGAGATCGGCCCGGCGTTGGCCGTGAGGATGCCCGTGCGCGCCGTCAGCAGGTTGCCATAGCCCGTCAAGGCCGCACCTACAGCCGTTGTGCCGATCCCTGCCGTATTGGCAATACCGGTAGGCTCAGGAGCCGTGCCGGAGCCAAGAAGCGCCACGCGGTCCAGTTCCTGCGCCATTGCAGCCGCCAGGATGACAGGCAACTGCGCTTCCAGGTTGATGCTGTCCTGCATCAATTCCAGCGAAACCTTGGTGAATACCGCAAGCGATTTCGGAGCCAAAGTGATTGCCGAGAAGGTCGGATCGCTTTCCGCGACAGAGGCATTTTCAGCGCGCCATGCCGGAACCGGATCAGATGCCAGCTTTGCAATAACATTGGTGTCGGACGTCAGCGGAACCGTTTGCGCGCCCGCTTGCGTTACAACGCTTGCACCGCGCAAAAGGTCGATGAGCCGTGCGCTCAGATCGGTGGGCACTGTGTAGCCACCCGCCGAGTCCGTCCCTTCGGCCAATGCCCGGCGCTCAACGTCGGTCTTGGCACCGACAACCATGGAGCGAAGATACCCGCCAAGGCTCAGGCCGCCATATTCGTCCCGGGTGGAACGTGCCTGCGCCCAGCTTGTGAAGCGCTGTTCAGGGGCCAGCGCAAAGGCCACCTCGCGCGCATCTTCGCCGCCACCATTTTGCACGGTTACTGCGTCAAGGCCGGGGCGCTTGGCGCTGCCGCCATGGGCGCGGGGTTCTTTGCTGCCGAGTTCGGTGCGTTGGTCCTTTTCGTAAACCATCGCGTTCCGCGCGCCTGTCAGCGCGTCGATTGCTGACTCTGTCTTGGTCGATTGGTCAGTTGCCGGGTTGTCGTCGAGATTGTCGAGCAGATCGCGCGCAGCCTTGTTGAGCCGTTTTTCCACGTCGCAGAGCTTTGCCCAAGGCAATTCATGCGCGCGAATGTCGGTCAGTGATTTGATGTTGAGGTCACGAAACAACGTCATGCACTGCTTGCGCGCCTCAAGATCGTCTTTGTCTTCAATAAACATTTGCCTGTTTCCTTGATGAACCGGGACGCACGAACGCGACCTCGGTTGAGGTTCACGTTTCGCGCTCAGACATCATCGTCACGGGAAACTAGCGGTCGGCCAGCGTCATCAACGCATGATCGATAGGTGTTATGATACCCCATGTCGAGAAGGACTGTCAACACCTGCCTGCTTCGCCAGTGCGGACAAGCTCCAGCGCCGCCAGCTTGGCGATTGCGCGTTCCAAGCCCGCAGAGCCTTCGACCTCGGCATGAAGCTGGATTGCCGCCGTGATCAGGCTTGCCGCGAAGAAACGCAGATTCCCGCCATCGGCCTCGATTTCGCCGATGGCTTCGCTCAGAAGATCGCGAACACGGGCGATCTCGCGCTGCATTATTTGTTGTTCAGTCATTGGGTTTCCTTTCTGAAATCCTGCGTGCTGCCCGCCTCTGAGGGCGGGTGCAACGCACGGGGGATAAGGGGTATATATTGCACCCCCGTTGGCCGGGGGTTGGCGGGGGGTTGCACCGGGGGTTGTACTTAGTATTGCACCGGGGGTTGCACCCTCATTCCTGAGCATGGTCTGCCCCCTTTCTTGCCAGGTGAGACCGCGCCTTTGCGCCCTTGCCGTGGGTTGCGACCTCGATCTTGTCGCGCCCAAACAGTGCGTCCATTGCGCCCTTCAAGGCGCGCTTGGTGCAGCCCTCCACTTCGGGATGACTGGCAAACATGGCAGGCGCGTATGTCGGCCCAGGGCTTGCAGAAACGTAGCGTCCTTGAGCCGTGAAGGCGTCCAGCAGCCTGAGAAACACCCGCTCGGCCTTGGCCCCTATCGCCAGTCTGTCCAGCCC
>NZ_JBARVQ010000794.1:0-8504 GCF_049646345.1 Albidovulum sp.
GCGCGGATATCGCCGAGGATGTCGTCGGCGTCATTCAGTACGAATTCATCGACTGGCGCGAACGCAAGAACGCCAATGCGATCCTCGCCGACCTGCGCGTCGCGATGGAGGGCATTCCGGGCGTGGAGATCGAGGTTTCGGTGCCGGATGCAGGGCCACCAACTGGCAAGGCGATCCAGATCCGGCTGTCCGCAAGCAACCCGGCCGGGCTGAACGAAGCCGCACGCCAGATCGCGGATGAACTGGCCAAAGACCCCAACGTCATCGACATCAGCAATGGCCTGCCCCCGCCCGGCATCGACTGGGAAATCCGCGTCGACCGCACCGCAGCCGCGCGCTACGGCATTTCACCCGGCGCGGTGGGCGCCGTGGTTCAGCTTGTCACTGACGGGCTCAAATTGTCCGATTTCCGCCCTGCCGGGTCTGACGATGCGGTCGATATCGTCCTGCGCCTGCCGCCAGATCAGCGCACGATTTCCTCGCTGGATCAGCTCCGCGTCGAAACCGAGCAGGGCCCCGTCCCCATCGCCAACTTCGTCACCCGCGAAGCGGTGCCGACCACCGGCACCCTGACCCGCATCGACAGCCGCCGGACGGTGACGGTTCAGGCCAATATTCGCGAGGGTGTGCAACCCGATCCGATCCGTACGGCTGTTGCCGAGCGGCTTGCCGCTTCTGATCGTGAGGCGAACGGCATCCGTTGGCAGCTTGCGGGCGATGATGAAGAACAGGCCGAAGCAGGCGCCTTCCTGTCGAAAGCCTTCCTTGCAGCCCTGTTCCTGATCTTCGTCGTGCTTCTGGCACAGTTCAACCGCTTCATCTCGGTCGGGCTGATCTTCTCGGCGGTGATCATGTCGACGATCGGCGTTTTCCTTGGCCTGATGATCATGGGCCAGCCCTTCGGCATCGTGATGACCGGCATCGGCATCATCGCACTGGCGGGCGTCGTGGTGAACAACAACATCGTGCTGATCGACACCTATGATACGCTCCGCCGCGAGGGGATGGACAAGGTCGAGGCGATCCTTGAAACCTGTCACGAACGCGCCCGGCCCGTCGTACTGACAGCCGTGACCGCGATCCTCGGCGTCCTGCCCATCGCCTTCGGCTTCAATCTGGAGCTGCTGAGCCACGAGACGACCTATGGCGCGCCATCCACGCAATGGTGGATCTCGCTCTCGTCAGCCATCGTCTTCGGCCTGGCCTTCGCGACGGTCCTGACGCTGGTCGTGACCCCATCACTTCTGATGCTGACCTCGCGTGATCCACGCAAGTCTGACAGAGATACCGGCCCCGGTTACACGGGGTCCAACAACCACTGGTTCGGCCGCAGAAAGGCCGACAAGCCTGCGGAATGAACAAGAGCGCCGTCAGAGCTGCAGGAAGACAATCAGAAGCACGATGCCGAGGACTTCCAGAACGGCAAATGTCGTCAGAAACCGCTCGATCAGGCTGGCGGTGACCCTGATGCCGGTGCCGATCCCGCGGATGTAGCGGCAGGCGCTGCCGAATACCTCCTCGCAGCGCTTCGCCTGCTTTGGCCTGCGCAATTCGACCAAAGGCACCAGCCCTTCAGCCGTTTCTATTTCTGGAAGCAATCCGCTCCATTTCACGTTACTGGACACAAAATACTCTTTATTATTAGACTCTTACACAAACACCATTGCGCGCTTCCGGTGTGGCGGCAAGTTTTTCGACCAAATCCGTGCATATCGACGACACAAGGTCGCCAATCGGGTCAATGGTCTGACATTGGATCACACGGACGCGTCAATTTCGCTGAAACGGCCCCTGGATTTCAAATGCGCACCTTGGCGCAGGCCATTCTGAAACATGAAAGTTGGGGCAGGAATTGGTGTTTGGGGTCTGGTGGAGCAGAGGGGGATCGAACCCCTGACCTCGTCATTGCGAACGACGCGCTCTCCCAACTGAGCTACTGCCCCGCACCGGATGCTCATGTGGCCGAGAGAAGCGCTGATGTCAAGCGGATGGAGCGGCGATACGTGACAATTTTCCATCCGGACGGCCCACCGGGTATTGCCTTTCCGCATCCTCTCGGCGCAGACGGCGTAGCTATACCAGCCTCGGGTGTTCAGCCCCCGAACAGTCGTTCGTCACACCAGATTTTCGTGAACGCGCCGGAACAGCTCGCCTCGTTCCCGAACCCCTCGATCTGAAAGCGGGAATAGAATGCCCTGTCCTCGAGCCTTACATCAAAGCCGCCGCGGATCACATCGAAGCAATCCGATGGCCGCAGCTTGCAGCCGACAAGCGCGATGGTTGCCAATGGGTCATCGTCGGCCCCGATGTCCTTTTGGGCCACAGCCTGTTCGATCCGCGCCCGCAGATGCGCGTCGAAAGCCGCAATCCCGGGCCGTGTAAGCCAGGCCGCCCCCGCCAGAAGACCGGCCAGAACCAGAACCCAGAGAAACAACCGCATGGCATGGCCCTCCGCTGTCACACGGTCCGCTTATGCCGTGCGGCCCGGCATTCGTCGAGCCCCGATGACCGTTCGGGTTTTATCGCCCCGAAATCTGTCAGATCAAAGCGAAATGCGGAACCGCGCGAAGCCGTCAGGCCCGTCGCCCGCCGGTTCGATCGTCACGGCCTTCAAATCGCCGATATGCCCCTCAGCCTTCGGGCCGGTATCAAAGAGCACGCTTGTCCCCGGCAGGGCCTTGAAATGCCAGTTTGCATCGGCAGCCGGATTGATCGAGCCCTGTTCGACGATGTACCGCACGATGATGTCGCGGTTGGTGTCGGGCCCTTCAAAGATGATCGTATCACCCTTGGCACCCGGAAAGTCGCCCCCGCCCGAGGCCCGGTAATTGTTCGTGGCGATGACGAACTCCGCCGCCGGATCGACAGGCGATCCGTCATATGTCAGGTTGACGATGCGGCTGGCACCGGGGTTCAGATCCTCGCCCTTCGGCCCGTATTTCGAAGGCTGGCTAAGGTCGATCTCATAGCTCACGCCGTCAATGACGTCGAAATTGTAGGACGGAAATTCGGGGTCCAGCAGGATCTGATCCGCCTCACCCGGCGTGACCTGATTGAAGATACCGGCCGACCGTTCCAGCCAGTCCTTGAGTTGTGCGCCCGTCACCTTCACCGCACGGATCGTATTGGGATATAGGTAGAGGTCGGCCACGTTCTTGATCGCCACATCGCCGGGGGCCACATCGGTGTAATAGTCAGGACCGCCACGCCCCCCTGCCTTGAAGGGGGCCGCCGCCGAAAGGATCGGCAGGCCTTCATGCGCGGTGCCCTTCATCATCTCCTCAATGTACCATTTCTGGGCGATGGAGACGATCTGCACCGAAGGATCGTCGGCCACGAGTGCGAAATAGGAATGCAGCGGCGCTGAGGTCTTGCCCACCGCGCGGCGGATGTAATCAAGCGTTTCGTCGTGTTCCTTCTGCACCGAGGCAAGCACGGTCGGCACGCTCTCGACCAAAGCCGTGACCGATCGGTCCTCATTCCGTTTGGAAATCGGCCGCGCCTCGGTCGTGAAGCTGATCACGCGCCATTCGTTCCCGTCGCGTTCCAGCAGCAGATCAATCAGCCCCATATGTGAGCCCCAGAACCCTGCCATAACCGCCGGTTTTCCCGAGATGGTGCCCGTTCTCGCATCAACCTCGGCAAAGCCGTCATAGGCCGGCGAGGGGAAGACAAGGTGGCTGTGGCCGGTCATGATCGCGTCAATCCCGTCGACACGCGCCAGCGGAACCGAAGCATTCTCCATCCCGTCGGCGTGTTCGGCCCCGGCGATACCGGAATGGCTGAGCGCAAGGATGATGTCACAACCCTCTTCGCGCATCTGAGGCACCCAGGCCCTGGCGGTTTCGACGATGTCGCGGGTGTTCACCTTGCCTTCCAGATGGCGGCGGTCCCAGTTCATGATCTGCGGCGGCACGAAACCGATAAGGCCAACCCGGATCGGATGGTTTTTGCCCGCCCCGTCGGTGACTTCCCGGTCAAGGATGACGTAGGGCTTCAGCAGCGTCTCATCCTCGCGCGGGTTTGCGCCGAGTTTCTTTGCCACATTAGCCGAAACGATCGGGAACGCTGCCCCCGCGACCGACTTCATCAGAAAGTCGAGACCGTAATTGAATTCATGGTTGCCAAGCGTCGAGGCATCGAAACCAAGCGCATTCATTGCCTGGATGATCGGATGCGTGTCGCCATCCTTCATGCCCCTTTCATAGGCGATGTAATCGCCCATCGGATTGCCCTGAAGAAAATCGCCATTGTCGACAAGCATGGAATTGGTCGCCTCGGCCCGAATCCCCCCGATGATCGCGGCGGTACGGGCAAGGCCGACGGTGTCGACCTCTCTGTCGGAATAGTAGTCATAGGGGAAGACATGGACGTGGACATCCGTCGTTTCCATGATTCTGAGATGCGCCTGATTGATTGCGGCAAAGGCGGAATATGGATGCAGCGCGATCAAAGAAGCTCCTGCGGCGGTCTGGGCAAGGAATGTCCTGCGGGTGTGGGTCGGTCTTGTCGTTCGAGCCATGGAAGCCTCCCTTGTTATGATTTCTGGAGATCAAAGCAGGATACCACGACAGGCACATGAAACTAACCGCGCATGACGGCTGAACCACCTAAGCATGTTCGTACATATTACAATTACACCACCGGTTGCTCAACCTTGCCCCGACGTCAAGCGTCGGCGCATTTACAATCGGAACTGCGCCGTGCCACATCTGCGCCGGACGGAGGAGCGGATGCGGATCGCGGAAACGGTGACATTTGGCGGATCGGGGCTGGATCGCGCCGCCTGGATGCGGGCGAAGGCAGATGCGCTATCGGCCCTTCTGGACAATCCGTCGACGCGCATCATTCCGATCTGGCGGGGGAAGCCCCTTCTTGCAGGCATCGCGGCCGGTTGGGTTGCTCCGGGCCACCCCGTCATCCGCCATGCCACCGAAGCGCCGATCTTTCTTGGCCTCGACGGCGATCATGCCTGGTTCGCGCTCGATATCTCGGGCTGGGAACCACCGGATGATGCCCTGCCTCCGGACGGCGTGTTTCTCGACCCCAGCGAACAGCGCCACCCCGCCCTGCCCGACGATCACGGTTTTGTCGAATTGCGCACGGTCATGGCCAGCCTTCCGGCCCGCGACGCGGAACTGGTCGCAACCGGCAAGGCACTGCTTGCCTGGCATAGAAGCCACCGCTTCTGTTCCGCCTGCGGTCAGCCAAGCGCGGTGGTTGAAGGTGGCTGGCAACGCAGATGCCCGGCCTGCGGCACGATGCACTTTCCACGCACCGACCCTGTGGTCATCATGCTGATCACCCGTGGCAACAGGACACTTATCGGTCGTTCTCCCGGCTGGCCTGAGGGCATGTATTCCTGCCTTGCTGGTTTCATGGAACCGGGCGAGACGCTGGAGGCGGCAGTCAGGCGCGAAGTTGCCGAAGAAACCGGTGTGCAGGTTGGTGCGGTGCGCTATCTGGCCAGCCAGCCCTGGCCCTACCCCTCATCGCTGATGATCGGCTGCGCGGGCGAGGCAGAAACCGAGGCGATTACACTCGACCCGGTTGAGATGGAGGATGCTCTCTGGGTCAGCCGGGAAGATATGGCATCCGCACTGGCGGGGGAACACCCCACCATTCGCAAGCCCCGTACCGGGGCGATCGCGGGATTTCTGTTGGCCAACTGGGTTGCGGACCGGTTGGAATGACGGCAAAAGAATTCGGGCGAGGACGGGGAGGCTACAAGTGAAGTTCTCAACCAAAGAGGACATTGAGGCGCCCGCCGAGTTCGTTTTCGATGCTTTGGCGAATTTTCCGGCCTATGAACGGGCCGCATTGCGCAGGGGTGCAGATGTGACACGCGTCGACCGGCTGGCTGAAACCGGCCCCGGCCTGACCTGGAGCCTGCGCTTCCCGATCCGCGGCAAAATGCGCCGCATTGTCTGTGAACTGGAGCGGTTCGACCGGCCCGAAGCGATGGACTTTGTCGCCGAAAGCCCCGGCTTTAACGCGTCTCTGGTCGTCGGCCTCGTCGCTTTGTCCCGCACCCGCACACGGCTGGCGGTCGATCTTGTGATCAAGCCCCGGACACTTACGGCACGGCTGATGCTGCAATCGGTCCGGCTGAACAAGGCAAGCTATATGCGCCGGTTCCAGTCCAAGATCCAGAAATACGCGGCCGATCTGGAACTGCGTCACCTCGGCCCGCGCATGCCGTGATCGGTGTCAGTGCCGGCTGACATGGTCCGGATAGACCCCCAGAAGCGTCATCGAAGACGTGAAGTAGTCCAGCTCCTCCAGCGCGCGGCGCACATTGGCGTCGTCGGGATGGCCTTCGATATCGGCGTAAAACTGGGTGGCCGAGAATGATCCGTCGACCATGTAGCTTTCCAGCTTGGTCATGTTGACGCCATTCGTGGCAAACCCGCCCATACCCTTGTAAAGGGCTGCCGGAATGTTGCGGACACGGAACACGAAGGTGGTCATCATGCCATGATCGCCGCGCCGCTTCAGATCGGGCCGGCGCGCCATGACCAGAAAGCGGGTCGTATTGTGATCCGAATCCTCGATATGCCTGGCAAGAAGGTTGAGACCGTAGATTTCCCCGGCGAGTTCCGAAGCCAGGGCCGCGACCGACGGGTCACCACGTTCGGCCACATCCCGCGCCGCGCGGGCATTGTCGGAACTGACCCGGCCCTGAATGCCGTGTTCGCGCAAGAACGTCTCGCATTGCGGCAGCAAAACGAGATGGCTGTAGGCTTCCTTGATGTCCGTGAGTTTCGCCCCCGGCACGCCGAGCACGTTGATATGCACGCGCACGAAGGCCTCATTGACAATGTGCAGCCCACTTTCCGGCAACAGCCGGTGAATGTCGGCCACGCGCCCATAGGTGGAGTTTTCGACCGGCAGCATCGCCAGATCCGCATCGCCCTTGCGCACCGCCTGAATCGCATCCTCAAAGGTCCGACAGGGCAATGGCTCAAGCTCGGGATAGGCCTCGCGGCAGGCCTGATCCGAATAGGCTCCGGGCTCTCCCTGGAAAGCAATCCGTCCTGTCATGCGGGTGGCTCCTTGGCGACAGCCCGTCGGTCGGGCAATGTGCCGCGCTAACTATACCTTGAAACCCGGTAGGGGAAGCGGATAGATACGCCGCAAATCTATGCCATGGTGAGGCGCGACATGTTCGACACGATGACTGTAACGAAGGCTGGCGGCGCGCTCTGCGGCGCATTCCTGATCTTCCTTCTGGGCAAATGGGCGGCCGAGACGCTTTATCACACGGGCGCAGTCGCCCACGGCGATGAGGAAGTGGCCCAGGCCTATGTCATCGACACTGGCGCTGAAGAGGGCGGTGATGCCACCGCAGAAGAGGGCCCGGACTTCGCGACCGTTCTCGCCTCGGCCGACGCAGGTGCAGGCGAAAAGGTCTTTGGCAAGTGCAAGGCCTGCCACAAGGTTGACGGCTCCAACGGCACCGGCCCGCATCTCGACGGCGTCGTGAACCGCGCCGTGGGCAGCGTCGCGGGCTTTGCCTATTCCGACGCGATGGCGGGTCATGGCGGCAACTGGGATCCGGAAACGCTGAGCCACTTCATCGAAAACCCCAAAGGCTTCGTGCCCGGCACCAAGATGTCCTTTGCGGGTCTGAAGAAGATCGAGGACCGGGCCAATCTTGTGGCCTATCTCCAGTCTCTCGGCGGCTGATCGTCACCGCATGAAATGTCATTGGGGCTGCCCGTCCGGGCAGCCTTTTTCTTTGGCTCACGGTAAAGCTCACAAATTCGCAACTTGAAGCCCGCCCCCGCGGCGTTCTAGCTTCCCTAAAGCAGAACGGACGCGTCCAGACGCGCGTAACGGAGGACTGAATGGGGATTAATCGTATGAAGTCGGATGCCGCCAAGGCTTTTACAGCCAACGATCTGAGACGACGACTTATCACCTTCGGTTTATCGGTTTTCCTTTTCTGTGGTTTCGGTTCGACGGTTGCAGCCCAAGATAACGTTATCACATCCCACGGAATTTCGACTTTCGGCGACCTGAAATACCCCGCCAACTTTGCCCATTTCGACTACGTCAATCCTGACGCTCCCAAGGGTGGGGAAATCTCAGAATGGACCTCGGGTGGGTTCGATTCGATGAACCCTTACACCATCAAGGGGCGCTCGGCCGCGTTGTCGACGATCATGCTGGAAAGTCTGCTGGAAGGGACAGCAGACGAGGTTGGCGCCGCATATTGCCTTTTATGCGAAACGATAGAATACCCTGAAGACCGCGCCTGGGTGATCTTCAACATCCGTCCCGAGGCAAAGTACTCGGACGGCACGCCGGTCACGGCCGGGGACGTGGAGTTTTCTTACGAGACGTTTCGCGACAAGGGTCTTTCGAGCTTCCGCGCCGTATTGTCCCAGCAAGTCGAACAGGTCGAAGTGCTGGACACCCTTCGCGTGAAGTTCACCTTCAAGGCGGATTTTCCCAAACGCGATCTGATCCAGTCTGTTGGCGGGCTGCCGGTCTTTTCC
>NZ_JBARVQ010000795.1:0-4144 GCF_049646345.1 Albidovulum sp.
GGAATGCATCACCTGCGCCTTGTGCATCGATGCCTGCGATGAGGTGATGGACCGGATCGGCAAGCCGCGCGGCCTGATCGGCTATATGGCCCTGAAGGATGAGACGGCCGAACGCGCGGGGCACGAGCCGAAGAATATCTGGAAACATGTCTTCCGGCCCCGGACGATCCTCTACACAACGCTCTGGTCCCTGGTGGGTGTCGCAATGATCGTCGCCTTGTTCATCCGCTCGCCCATCGATTTGAACGTGACGCCCGAACGCAATCCGATATTCGTGACGCTGTCAGACGGCTCGATCCGCAACACCTACACCTTGCGGCTGCGCAACAAGCACCCTGATGATCGGCCTTTCCGCATCTCGATCACCGCCGATGCAACGCTCAAGCTGGAGCTGGAGGGAACGGACAAGCTGGAGGTGATCGTTCCAGCAGATGCGACGCTGAGCCAGCGGCTCTACATCACCGCCCCTGCCGGAACATCGGGTGCTGTGGCTGAACGCAGCGACATCAGGCTCTGGATCAGCGACACTGTCGGCAATGACCGGGTCCATGCCGATACTGTCTTCAACGGAAAGGCGCAGTAAAATGAAAAGCGAATTGACGGGCCGTAAGGTCTTCGCGATCACTGCCTCGGCCTTCACGGTGATCATCGGCGTGAATGTGGTCATGGCGGTACAGGCGGTGCGGACCTTTCCGGGGCTTGAGGTCAGGAACTCCTATGTCGCCTCGCAAAGTTTCGAGGCCGAGCGCGCTGCGCAGGAAGCGTTGGGCTGGACCCTGACCGACAGCTATGCGGATGGCGAACTGCGCCTGTCGTTCCGCGATGCGGGCGGTCTGCCGGTAAAGGTCGAAGGGCTTTCGGCCACGATCGGACGCACGACCGAGGCGGCGAGCGACATTGTCCCTGAATTCGCCTGGCGGAATGGCGACTACATCGCGCCCGCCGATCTTGCCCCCGGCAAATGGATGGTGCTCCTGGAAGCTTTCGCCGCCGATGGAACCCGGTTCCACCAGCGGCTGGACATGTTCGTGAGCGGCTGATGTCCACTTCGGCCCCATCGGTTTCGGCCTGCCCCGCTTGCGTCGCCGCCCCCGCGGCAGAGGCAATCGCTGCAAGGCGGGCCGAGAAGGAGGCGGGGCTTGTCCTGTCGCTGCCGACCGCACATTGCGCCGTCTGTATCTCTGACGTGGAACGCACGCTTGCCGCTCTTCCGGGGGTCCGGTCCGCGCGGGTGAACCTTACGCTGAAGCGGGTGTCGGTCGCGGCGGCGCCGGGGGTGACGGCCGAGGGGCTGATCGACGCGCTGAAGGGCATCGGCTATCCGGCGCATGAGCTTGATCCCGGCCTGCTTTCGACGACCGAGACCGACCGGGCCGGGCGCGATCTGCTGATGCGGCTCGGCGTGGCCGGGTTCGCGATGATGAACATCATGCTTCTGTCGGTCGCGGTCTGGTCGGGGGCCGAGGCTGCGACACGCGATCTCTTTCACTGGATTTCCGCTGCCATCGCGCTGCCGACGCTGGCCTTTTCCGGTCAGCCATTCTTTGCCTCCGCCTGGGCATCCCTCAAGGCGCGGCGGTTGGGCATGGATGTGCCGATTTCGCTGGCGCTGATCCTTGCCTCATCGATCTCGCTTTATGAGACCTTCGCGGGCGGGCATCACGCCTATTTCGACGCCGCCGTCTCGCTTTGCTTCTTCCTGCTTGCGGGCCGCTATCTCGACTACCGCTCACGCGCCGCCGCGCGCTCAGCGGCCGAGGAACTGGCGGCACTCGAAGTGCCCCGCGCGACGCGGGTGACGGGCGGGATCGAAACCGTGGTGCCCATCGCCGAACTCACGGTCGGCGATCTGGTGCGGGTCAAGCCCGGTGCGCGGATGCCGGTCGACGGTGTGGTGACCGAGGGCACATCAGAGATTGACCGTTCGCTTCTGACCGGGGAAACCCTGCCGGTCTGGGCCGGGACAGGCAGTGCGGTCAGCGCGGGTGAGGTCAACCTGACCGGCCCGCTGACCCTGCGCGTGACGGCGGCGGGGCGCGACACGTCGCTGCACCGCATGGCCGATCTGGTCGCCGTCGCCGAAAGCGCGAAGACCTGCTACACCTCGCTCGCCGACCGCATGGCGCGGGCCTATTCACCGGTCGTGCATATCATGGCGCTCGGCGCTTTTTCGGTCTGGCTTTTGCTCACGGGCGATCTGCGGCTTGCGGTCAATATCGCGGCTGCCGTCCTGATCATCACCTGTCCCTGTGCGCTGGCACTGGCCGTTCCTGCGGTTGTCACCTCGGCCTCGGGCAAGCTCTTCCGCAAGGGCCTGCTGATCAAGGACGGCACCGCGCTCGAGCGGCTGGCAGAGGTCGATACGGTCATCTTTGACAAGACCGGAACACTGACCATGGGCGCGCCCGAACCCGCCGACCTGTCGGCTCACCCGCGCGCCGACCTTCAGATCGCCGCCGCCCTTGCAGAGGCCTCATCCCACCCGCTGTCACGCGCCTTGAGCGCTGCACTGACCGCTTTCGGTACCGGCAGGGCCGCAGTAACGGATATCCGCGAAGTGCCGGGCTATGGCGTCGAAGGGCGGCTTGACGGGCAATCGATCCGATTGGGCCGTGCCGAATGGGTGGGGGCGGAGCCGGTCGCGGGCACCGCGACCTATCTTGCCACGGGCAGAGGCCCCGCCCGTGCCTTAGCCTTCACCGACAGCCCGCGCCCCGGCGCGGAGGAGGCCGTGGCCGCGCTGAAGGCCGCGGGCAAACGGGTGATCCTGCTCTCCGGTGACACCGAGGTGCCCGTTGCCCGGCTGGCGCAGGACCTCGGCATCGCCGAATGGCAATCCGGCCAGCGCCCCGATCAGAAAGCGGCGCGCATTACGGCGCTGCAGGAAGGGGGCGCGCATGTGCTGATGGTCGGGGACGGGCTGAACGACACGGCAGCGCTCGCCTCGGCCCATGTCTCGATCTCGCCCGCTTCCGCGCTCGACGCGGCCCGTGTCGCCTCGGATATCGTCTTGCTTGGGCAGGACCTCGCGCCCTTGTCGGACGCGATCCGCATCGCCGGGCAGACCCGGACCCGGATCAAGCAGAACTTCGCGCTGTCACTGGCCTATAATGCCGTCGCCGTACCGGTGGCGCTGCTCGGCTTCGCCACGCCCTTGATTGCGGCCCTGGCGATGTCCACATCCTCGATCACCGTGTCGCTCAATGCGCTTCGGTTGAAGTAAGGTTTCCCGATGGAAATGCTCGCCCTGCTGATCCCGGTGTCGCTGTTTCTCGGCGGGATCGGGCTTGTGGCGTTCCTTTGGACGCTCCGGCATCGGCAATATGACGACCCGGACGGCGATTCCCACCGCATCCTCAGCGATGACTGGGACGATCACCCAAAACAATAGTCCGGGATCAGGGGCCGACCACGATGCATTCGGTTTGCCGCGCCTGCAACCGGCGGCAGGCAAGTGCGGCCATATCTTCGGTCATGCCGACGAAATTGGCGTCATAGCCGCCGCGTCGGGCCACGACCTTGCGCAACGCATCTTCCAATGTGTTGATCTCGACCAGCGCGGTTTTCAACAGCTGGCGCTCGGCGTCGTAGCGCGATCCGAAATGGCCGACATTGATCGACCATTGGCGACCGCCCGAGGTCGAGACACGGGTGACGACTTCAAGGCTCTGGGCCGGTGCCGGATCGGTTGAGGAGAGTGACGCCAGAACGATCTGTTCCGGCGCGGGTTCGGGGGCGCTCGCTGGGGCAGGGGCCGCGATGACGATCTCCGCCTCCGGCGCGACATCGGTTGCGGCCGGTTCAGCGGCGGCGGGAAGAACCTCGGGTGCGACCTGAGGCGCGGTTTCTGCATCGGCCACGACAATATCGGCTGCGACGACAACCGGGGATGGGACGGGACGCGGCGACGTTTCCGGCGCTTCGGCTGAAGCAAGCGCAAAGGCCACGGCAGCGGCGAGGGGATCGCTCTCCTCTTCGGTGGCCACCTCGGCTTCGGCCACGACCGCTGGTTCTGTCACCGTAGCATCCGGTTCCACCGGAGTGGCTTCAACGGCGGCCAGGGTTTCCGGCTGCGGCTCCGTCGTCTGAACGAATTCAGGTTCGGCAGGTTCGGGTGCTGCTTCGGCGACGACCACCTCTTCGA
>NZ_JBARVQ010000796.1:0-5540 GCF_049646345.1 Albidovulum sp.
CCGCCGGGCAGCGCCCGACCGCCCCCTGGGTGGGCGCTCCTGCGACGTTTCAAGAAGAACTGAGATCGGGTGTGGCGGCACGATAAAGTGCCCAACTCACATGTCGCTGCGCCCACCCGCGGTCGTGCACTGCCCGGCTCTCAACGACCGCATAAAGGCACACTTCAGCCATTCGACCGCGTTCTCCATGCGCGGCAAATTGTACCCTCGTCATCAGCGTGTTTGATCTTTATCAAGGAAAGACGCGAAGAGGGGGCCTAGGTCTCTCGTGTGACAGACGAAGAGCCGGGGAGACGGACATGGACTATAACGCTCAGCTCGACGCGGCCATCAAACGGCTGCATGACGAAGGCCGCTACCGGACCTTTATCGATATCGAGCGGCAGAAGGGTCAGTTCCCGAAGGCGGTGTGGAACCGGCCTGATGGCTCGCAGAAGGACATCACCGTTTGGTGCGGCAACGATTACCTAGGCATGGGCCAGCACGCCGTCGTGCTGGAAGCGATGCATGAGGCGCTGGACGCGACCGGTGCTGGGTCGGGCGGCACGCGCAACATCTCGGGCACCACGGTTTATCACAAACGGCTTGAGGCAGAGGTTGCCGACCTGCACCGCAAGGAAGCGGCGTTGCTGTTCACCTCGGCCTATATCGCCAATGACGCAACACTTTCGACCCTGCCAAAGCTCTTTCCCGGTCTCATCATCTATTCCGATGAGCTGAACCACGCCTCGATGATCGAGGGCGTGCGCCGCAATGGCGGTGCCAAGCGCATCTTCAAGCATAACGATCTGGCCGATCTGCGCGCGAAACTGGAGGCCGACGATCCGGCGGCACCAAAGCTGATCGCCTTCGAATCGGTCTATTCCATGGACGGTGATATCTGCCCGATGGAGGCGATCTGCGATCTGGCGCAGGAATTCGGCGCACTGACCTATCTGGATGAGGTCCATGCCGTCGGCATGTACGGGCCGCGCGGGGCGGGTTTGGCCGAAAAGCTGGGCCTGATGGGCCGCATCGACATCATCAACGCGACCTTGGCCAAGGCTTACGGGGTGATGGGCGGTTACATCGCCTCGACCGCGCAGATGTGCGATGCGATCCGCTCCTACGCGCCGGGTTTTATCTTCACCACCTCGCTGCCGCCCGCAGTGGCGGCGGGGGCGGCTGCATCGGTCAGACATCTCAAGACCGCGCAGGACCTGCGCGACAAGCAACAGGAACATGCAAAGATCCTCAAGCTGCGGCTCAGGGCGCTTGGCCTGCCGATCATCGATCACGGCACCCATATCGTGCCGGTTCATGTCGGCGATCCGGTCCATTGCAAGAAGATTTCGGACATGCTTCTGGAGCATTACGGGATTTACGTTCAGCCGATCAATTTCCCGACCGTTCCGCGCGGCACCGAACGGCTGCGTTTCACGCCGTCGCCGGTCCATTCGCTACAGGATATAGATCATCTGGTGCGGGCCATGGACAAGCTCTGGTCCCATTGTGCGCTAAATCGCGCTGACCTTACGGCGTGAACTTATCCACAGTCGTAATCCCGCTTGCCCTATGGTATTAATTGCACAATAGGACAGTGATGGTACGACGAATCGTCGGCCATTTGGGGATGCAAGTTACGGGGCGGTTGGCATGATCGGGCGGAGGACTCCTCCTTCGATGCAGGACACGGACAAACCAAAAGGGTTTGACGATTATGAACTGCGCCTCGGTGATGTGATGCGCGGCGAACGCGCGACGTTGTCGAAATCCCTGCTCGACGTTCAGCGCGAACTCAAGATCAAGGCGAGTTACATCGCGGCTATCGAGAATGCGGATGTCTCGGCATTCGAAACGCCAGGGTTCGTCGCAGGTTATGTCCGGTCCTATGCGCGCTATCTTGGCATGGATGCTGACTGGGCGTTCCAACGGTTCTGCGATGAGGCGGAATTCACAGTCGCCCATGGCATGTCTGCTGCAGCCTCCGGCCCGCGCAAGGCGCCGGTCCGACCGATGAAATACAGCGATCCCCTCGCCAATCCCAACGCCACGTTCGTGCCGCAGGGCAAGGCGTTCATGTCCGGCATCGAACCGGGCGCGATCGGGTCCATCCTCGTCCTTGTCGCGCTGATCGGCGGGATCGGTTTTGGCGGCTGGACGGTTCTTCAGGAAGTGCAGAAGGTCAATCTGGCGCCTGTCGATCAGGCGCCAGGCGTGATCGCCGATCTTGATCCGCTCTCCGGTGCCGGCGGTGCCCTGTCGGATCAGCAGCAATCGAGTGAAGTCGCCCTGGTGGTTCTTCCGGCCGGTGACACATTGCCACCCGCACCGGATGCGTTTGACCGGCTCTACCGGCCTGAAGCGCTTGACGTGCCCGTATTGGTTGCGCGGGACGGCCCGATTGCAGCGATCGATCCGCGCACGGTTGGTATGCTCGTTGCGCAGGCGACCCCGGAAGCAACAGACGTCGTGACGCCGGATGCACCCGCATTTGGTGAAACCCCGGTTCAGGTCGTTACCGCCGATGTGCCGCCGGTTGAGCTTCTGGCGGTTCGGCCTGCCTGGGTGCGGGTTCAGACAGCGGATGGCACGATCATCCTCGAAAAGATCCTCGACGCAGGTGAGCGGTTCACCATCCCCAATACAGAAGAACCGCCGCTGTTGCGGGTTGGCGAATCCGGTGCGCTCTATTTCGCGGTCAACGGCGAAACCTATGGGCCTGCGGGCGAACGCGGTGTCGTGTCGAAGAATGTCGAACTGTCGGTTGACGCGTTGAAGGCCAGCTATGTTGCCGCCGATGCCAGTCAGGATGCCGATCTTGCGCAGTTCACGACCGTGGCCGACGCCACTGCCGTCGTAACGCCGGAAGCCGTAACCGAGTAAAGCGGCAATTGCCCAATCCGGTCCGGCGCTCTATCTAAGGCCTGAGCGTATCCGGGACCCGAGGCCACCAATGACCCACAATCCGATCCGTCCATGGCGGAACATCGACCGGCGCAAGTCGCGCCAGATCATGGTTGGCAATGTGCCGGTCGGGGGGGATGCGCCGATCACGGTCCAGACCATGACCAACACGATCACCTCGGATGTGACGGCGACGATTGAACAGGTCCAGCGCGCCGCCGAGGCAGGCGCGGATATCGTGCGGGTCTCGACCCCGGATGAAGCCTCAACCGCAGCGCTGAAGGCAATCGTGCGCGAAAGCCCGGTACCGCTCGTTGCCGATATCCATTTCCACTACAAACGCGCGATTGAGGCGGCGGAGGCGGGGGTGGCCTGCCTGAGGATCAACCCCGGAAATATCGGCTCGGCGGACCGCGTGCGCGAGGTGGTAAAGGCCGCGAAGGATCATGGCTGTTCGATCCGCATCGGCGTCAATGCCGGAAGCCTTGAAAAGCACCTTCTGGACAAGTACGGCGAACCATGCCCCGACGCGATGGTTGAAAGCGGTCTTGATCATATCAAGTTGTTGCAAGACAACGATTTTCACGAGTTCAAGATCTCCTGCAAAGCCTCAGACGTCTTTCTGGCCGCCGCGGCCTATCAGCAACTGGCCGAGGCGACCGACGCACCGATCCATCTTGGGATCACCGAGGCGGGCGGGCTGATGACCGGCACCGTCAAGTCAGCGGTGGGGCTTGGCAATCTGCTTTGGGCCGGGATTGGCGATACGATCCGGGTTAGCCTGTCGGCCGATCCGGTCGAGGAAGTGAAGGTCGGGTATGAGATCCTGAAATCCCTCGGCCTGCGCACGCGCG
This sequence comes from Albidovulum sp., assembly GCF_049646345.1. Classification (GTDB taxonomy): domain Bacteria; phylum Pseudomonadota; class Alphaproteobacteria; order Rhodobacterales; family Rhodobacteraceae; genus Albidovulum. The sequence goes on from NZ_JBARVQ010000796.1 coordinate 3,741, forward strand.
GTGTGCAGATCATCTCTTGCCCGTCCTGCGCGCGGCAGGGTTTCGATGTCATCAAGACCGTCGAGGCGCTGGAGAAACGGCTGGAGCACATCAAGACACCGATGAGCCTGTCGATCATCGGCTGCGTTGTGAACGGTCCGGGTGAGGCGCTGATGACCGATCTCGGCTTTACCGGCGGCGGGGCTGGGTCCGGCATGGTCTATCTTGCGGGCAAGCAGGACCACAAACTGTCCAATGACAGGATGATCGAGCATATCGTGGAACTGGTCGAGGCGCGGGCGTCCGAGATCGAGGCGGCGGAATAGATCCGTCGCCGGGTCAGGATGCGACCGCCGGTCTCAGTCCTGCTTGCAGAAGATGTCGTGAAGAACACCGATGACCCGCTCGACCTTCGTATCGGCGAGCGAATAGAAGATCGCCTTGCCATCCCGCCGTGCATTGACCAGGCCTTCAAGCCGCAACCGTGCCAGTTGCTGGCTGACAGCGGCCTGACGCGACGACAGCAATTGCTCAAGCTCCGTCACCGATTTCTCGCCGGTCGAAAGATAGCAGAGGATCATCAAGCGACCCTCATGAGCGAGGGCTTTCAGGAAACTCGATGCGGCTTCGGCACTGTCCACCATATCCTGCGGCGCGACGGCAGGCACGGCCTGCGCGTTCCGGATGGCTGTGGTGGTTATCGATACGTTCTGCACGTTGATCGTCTTTCCCGATTTCAGGCGGAGAATATAGGCGTTTTGTTTCGGTCAGGCTAGTCCCGGCGCAGTTTTTGTGCGCTATTACGGCGTTTCTATGGCGTTAAATTGATTGTTCAGTCAAGTACGCTCAGACGTGGTGCAGAAAGTCGCCATAGCGCCCGCCCCAGAAGAGCAGCGGTTCGCCGTCGCGCAGCGATGCGCGGATCACGCGTCCGACAAGAATGGCGTGGTCACCACCCTCATGCACAGCATGCGCCGCGCAGTCGAAGCGGGCAAGGCAGCCGGGAAGAAGTGGCAGGCCTTCCTGGGTGGTCTCGGTGGGCAATCCGTCGAAATCGGCACCCGCCCGCGCGAACCGGCGGCAGAGGTCAATCTGATCGGCGGCAAGGACATGAATGGCGTAATGCGTGGCCGCCTCGAAGGCTGGAAAGCGGGCGGAGTTTCGGGCCGGGCACCAGAGAACCAGCGGCGGTGAGAGCGAGAGCGAAGTGAAGCTGTTCGCGGTGATGCCAACCGGCCCCCGATCGCCGATCGCGGTCACAATGGTCACACCGGTCGCGTAGCGACCAAGGGCAGCGCGGAAGTCCTCGGGACTGCTGTTTTCTGGGGTGATTTGATCCATCCGGGCGCCTGTCCTTGCCGCGTATTGCGGTGTCGTCGGTGACAGGAGAACCATATTCCGGGATGGAAGGCCACCCGCGCCAGGGCGCGGGGTGTTCGGTGTTGATCAGGCTTCTTCTTCGCCGGTATTCACGAGCCAGCCGCCGGGGCCGGCGATGCGGTCGGGAAGCGTCAGGATCATGACTTCGCGCAGAACAAGGCAGGCCAGCAGGCTGGCGGCGATTTCGTCGAACGATATCTGACTAATAAGGCTCATTGTTTACTCCCGTTCCCTTATCTTTGAGATTGCCTGATAAAGGCGGCACGATTGCGGCGCAGGGGGGGCATTTCGCGGCCCATGTAAAGGCGACCGCTAGGGGTAGTGTTGTTGTGGGGGAGCAACGTCAGGCAGAGAGAATTTTCGGCAACCGGGCGTCGTGCGCTTGTCCTTTGGTCGGCCTATGCATATGTCGACCTTTACCCCCAAACGGCTGCGACTGAC
>NZ_JBARVQ010000797.1:0-4798 GCF_049646345.1 Albidovulum sp.
TTCAAGGGCGGTGCCGATGATCTTGTTGGTATAGACATTGCCCTCTTTCACCACTTCGCGGACATAGATGTCCTGGATCGGATGGTGGTTCGGCCCGAACTTGAAATCACCACGCACGCTGGCGAAATCGGCCGCTTCAAGGGCGGAACGGAACGCGTCCTGATCGGCGACATCGGCCTTGGTCATGGCCGACAAGAGCAGGTTGGCGGTGTCGTAACCCTGGCTCGCGTAAAGCGACGGCAGACGCCCGAATTCGGCCTCGAACGCCGCGACAAAGGCCGCGTTGGCCGGATTGTCGATATCCTTGTTCCACTGCGAAGTGTTCTTCACCCCCAAAGCGGCATCGCCCACCGCCTGCAGAATTCCCTGATCGAAGGAAAAGGCCGGGCCGAGCAGCGGGATATCGACGCCGGATTCGGCATATTGCTTCATGAAGGCAATGCCCATGCCGCCGGGCAGGAAGAAAAAGACGCTGTCGGCACCGCTGGCGCGGATCTGCGCGATTTCGGCGGCGTAGTCGGTCTGGCCAAGCTGGGTATAAAGCTCGCCCGCCGCTTCGCCTTCATAAAAGCGCTTGTAACCGGCGATGGCATCCGTGCCTGCGGGATAGTTCGGCGACAACATGAAGGAATTCTTGTAACCCGCTGATTTCGCATAGGCTCCGGCGGCCTCATGCAGGTTGTCGTTCTGCCAGGCGACGTTGAAATAGTTCTTGTTGCAGCCCGCACCGGCCAAAGCCGACGGGCCCGCATTGGGCGACAGGTAGAACTTGCCCTGCGCCACGGCGGCGGGCACCACGGCCATGGCAAGGTTCGACCAGATGATGCCTGTCAGCACATCGACCTGATCGGACTGGATCATCTTGTCGGCAAGCTGCACGGCAATGTCGGGCTTGCGCTGGTCATCCTCGATGATCAGCTCGACCCCCGCCCCGGCATCACCCGCCATCTTCAGCGCCAGTTGGAACCCATCACGCACGTCGATGCCAAGGCCCGCGCCGCCGCCCGACAAGGTGGTGATCATGCCGACCTTGACGCCCTCGGCGCTGGCCATTCCGGTCATCAGCGCCAAAGCGGCAATGCCCGCGCTCAGTTGAGCTTTCAGTTTCATCGTCCTCTCCCTGTTTTATGTCGTTTTTCTTTTGCCGCATTTCTGCGCGTTTGGCGGGCCACGTCCAGCCCTTTCAGTACCTTTCCCTCAACCGGAACCGCTGGATCTTGCCGGTCTGGGTCTTGGGCAAGGCACCGGTAAAGACGATCCGGCGGGGGTATTTGTAAGGCGCGATGGTCTGTTTCACATGGTCCTGAAGGCGCTGGACACTCGCTGCATCAGGCCTGACGCCCTCCATCAGCACTACATGCGCCTCAATGATCTGGCCGCGTTCGGTATCCGGCGCGCCGATAACCGCGCATTCGAAGACATCGTCATGGGCTAGAAGGGCCGCCTCCACCTCCGGCCCGGCGATGTTGTAGCCAGCGCTGACGATCATGTCGTCATTGCGGGCGGCAAAGTGGAAATAGCCGTCCTCAGTCTGGATGAAGGTATCACCGGTGATGTTCCAGCCGTTCTGGACATAGGCAAGCTGGCGGTCATCAGCCAGATAACGGCAGCCGGTCGGCCCCTTCACCGCCAGCCGTCCGGGCGTTCCACGCGGACATTCCACGCCATTTTCATCGACCACCCGTGCCTCATAGCCCGTGACCGGCTTGCCCGTGCAGGCCGGTCGATGATCGTCGAAGCGGTTGGTCAGGAAGATATGCAGCATTTCGGTCGCACCGATTCCGTCCAGCATCGGCTTGCCGGTCTTTGCGATCCAGTCGTCATAGACAGGTGCTGGCAGCGTCTCGCCCGCGCTGACGGCAGCGCGCAGGGAGGACAGGTCCGCCCCCTCCTCCATCGCCTTCAACATCACCCGGTAAGCCGTTGGTGCAGTGAAACAAACCGTCGCCTTGTATTCCTGAATGATAGAAATCAGGTTGGGCGGTGTCGCCTGTTCCAGAAGCGCCGCCGCCGCACCAAAGCGCAAGGGGAAGACGGCGAGCCCGCCGAGGCCGAAGGTGAAGGCCAAAGGCGGTGAGCCGACGAACACATCCTCCGGCACCACCTGCAGCACCTCTTTCGCGTAACCATCCGCGATGATCATCAGATCACGGTGGAAATGTATCGTCGCCTTCGGCTCGCCGGTCGTGCCCGAGGTGAAACCCAGAAGCGCCACATCGTCCCGCCCCGTCGCGACCGCCTCAAACCGCACCGGCTTGCCGAGCGCGGCGCGGTCAAGATCCGCATCATGGTTCGCGGTGCCGTCGAATCCGATGACCTTCTTCAGGAAGCGCGATCCCTTGGCGCAGGCGACCATTTCCTCCATCAGCCGTGTATCGCAGAGGGCAAGCGAGACCTCGGCCTTGTCGACGATCTTGGTCAGTTCCCCCGCGCGCAGCATCGGCATGGTGTTGACCACAACCGCACCCGCCTTGGTCGCGGCCAGCCAGCAGGCCACCATCGCCGGGTTATTGGCCGAGCGGATAATCACGCGATTTCCGGGTCTTAAGCCATTATCCTCAACCAGAACATGGGCGATACGGTTGGACCAATCGGTAAGTTCCTTATAGGTGCGGATGCGGCCATTGCCGATCAGCGCGGTATGGTCGCCGAACCCCTTCGCGACCATCGCATCGGTCAGTTCGACGGCCGCATTCAGATGGTCGGGATAGTCGAACCCCGCCAGCCGCATCTCGGGCCACTGATCCGCCGGTGGCAGGTTGTCACGGGCGAAGCTGTCGGTATGGGCGCTTGGTCCCAGCATTCTCTCCTCCCCTCACTCCGGCACGACGGCCGTTGCCTCGATTTCCACTTTCGCCCGGTCCTCGACGAGGGCCACGACCTGCACCAGGGCCATCGCCGGGTAATGGTGCCCGATGATCTCGCGGTAAGCTGCACCGGTTTCGGGCAGGCTGGCCAGATAGTCGCGCTTGTCAGTGACATACCAGGTCAGCCGCACCAGATGCTCCGGGCCCGCCCCCCCTTCGGCCAGCACCGCGACGACATTGCGCAGGGCCTGCGCCACCTGCCCCGCGAAATCATCGGTTTCAAAGAGGCCATCGGCGTTCCAGCCAATGAGGCCGCCGGTAAAGATCATCCGGCCCGTCGCGGCCACGCCGTTGGCATAGCCTTTCGCGGGCTTCCAATGCGCCGGATGCAGGATCTCATGCGGGCTCATGCCGCCCCCTCCTCAAGATGTGCGGCCAGCCCCTCGGCCAGCTTCTGTGGCCAGCGTACGGGCTTCAGCCCCGGCCCGGTCCAGACGATCACCTGCCGGATGGTCAGACGCGGCTCCACCCCGCAGGTCACACGGGTTTCGAATGTGGCACTCGATCTGCCGATACGGGTCACGCGCAGGGTAAAGCGCAAGACCTCGCCCAGCCGCGACGGCGCGTGGAAATCGACATCGAGATGCGCGCTCGGCACACCGCCACCTTCCTCGATATGAATGCGGGCAAAGGAATAGTCCAATTCATCAGCAAAGAACCCCTCGACCGTGGCATTCAGCATCTCAAAATAACGCGGGTAAAAGACGATCCCGGCGGGGTCGCACTGACCGAACTGGACGGTGAAATCGCGGGCATAGCTCATGTCAGCAGGCTCCGCGCGATGACCAGCCGCTGCACGTCACTCGCCCCCTCATAGATGCGCAGGGCCCGGATTTCGCGGTACAGACTCTCAACCGCGAAACCCAGGCGCACCCCGTCGCCGCCATGCAGCTGCACCGCCATGTCAATGACCTCCTGCGCCGCCTCTGTGGCATAGAGTTTCGCCATCGCCGCCTCGCGGCTGATCCGTGCCGCACCCTGATCCTTGGCCCAGGCGGCGCGGTAGACCAGAAGGGCCGCCGCATCGATCTTCAGCGCCATATCGGCCAGATGCCCCTGCACCATCTGGTAGTCGGCGAGCACACCAGAGGGCCGCGCCCGCCCGGCCCGGGCCAATGCCTCATCCAAAGCTTGGCGGGCAAATCCCAAAGCCGCCGCGCCGACAGTGGGGCGGAAATGGTCAAGGACGGTCATCGCCATCTTGAATCCCTCACCCGCCCGGCCGATCAGCGCGGTCTCGGGCAAATCCACCCCTTCCATCCTCAGATGCGCCAGAGGATGCGGCGCCATGACCTCGATCCGCTCGACCACCGACAGGCCCGGCGCATCGGCTGGCATCAGAAAGGCCGAAAGGCCCTTCGCCCCCGGTGCCTCACCGGTCCGGGCGATGACGACATAGACATCGGCGATGCCGCCATTCGAGATATAGGTCTTCTCACCCGACACACGCCAGCCGCCGGTAATCCGCTCCGCCACGGTCGCCGCCGCCGCAACATCCGACCCCGCACCGGGCTCGGTCAGGGCAAACCCGGCAATGGCCTTGCCCGCCCTTGTCCGCGCCAGCCAGTCGCGCTGCTCGCGCGTGCCGAACAGGCTCACCGCCCCCATGCCCAGCCCCTGCATGGCAAAGGCGAAATCCGCGAGCCCGTCATGACGTGCTAAAGTCTCGCGGATCAGGCAGAGCGTCCTGATATCCAGCCGCTCGCCCTCACCCGCGCCACTATGCACCAACCAACCGCCCGCGCCCAGCGCGCCCACCAGCGCACGGCAGGCCGCATCGGCATCGCCGTGATCGACCGGCAGATGCGCCGCGCACCACGCTTCCAACGCCGCCGCCAGATCGCGATGGCGAGCCTCGAAAAACGGCCAGTCAAGAAAGCTTCTGTCTGCCACTTCTTCTGTTCCCAAATACTCCGGGGGTCCGGGGGCTG
>NZ_JBARVQ010000798.1:0-1526 GCF_049646345.1 Albidovulum sp.
CTGCGGCCGCGTCCTCGGTGCCGAAGGGCGTGTTCAGGATGAACATGCCTGACCCGACCATCCCGTGACCTTCGCGGGCGGGCGGGAAGCTAACCTCGTGGCGCAATGTCTTGGGCATTCCCGCACGCTCCAGATCCGCCAGCATCGGCCGATGCGCACCGCTCGTCAGTATCGGATACCAGAGCGCGATTGTGCCAACGTTCCACTTGGCATGGACCTTCGCGATGAAGGCGGGCAGGGCGGTATAATCGGCCTTCACCTCGTAACTCGGATCGATCAGCATCAGGCCCCGGCGCGGCTCGGGGGGGGCGACGGCCAGCGCCATTTTCAGCCCGTCTTCCTGCCGGATATGCGCGCCAAAGGGCGCCATCACTTCACGCAGTACCGTTACTTCGCGCGGGTGCAGTTCGGCCAGATGCATCCGGTCGCCATCACGCAAGGAAAGGGCCGCGACGAGTGGGGATCCGGGATAGGACGTCTGGCCGTGATGAGCGGTCACTCCGGCCAGAACGCGGGTATAGGGGTGATTCTCGGTGAAACTGGTGGCCAGCCTCCCGATCCCCGCAGCCGCCTCTCCGGTCTTCACCGCTTCCACCGCATCGAGCCGATAAAGACCCCGCCCGGCATGGGTCTCGATGTAGGACAGTGGCTTGGGCTTGCGGGTCAGATAGTCGAGCATTTCGGCCAGAAGCGCATGCTTGTGCACATCGGCCATATTCCCGGCATGATATTGGTGCTGATAGGAGAGCATTCTCCATCCCCCCGGGGCCGCGATTTTTCTCCGAAAAATCGTCGAATTTTCGGAGAAAATTCGTGGCTGTGGCTTAGCGCGGGCCGATCATCATCACCATTTGCCGGCCTTCCAGCTTGGGCATGTTCTCGATCTTGCCAATCTCTTCGACATCGGCCGCCACGCGCTGCAGCAGCTCAAGGCCCAGTTGCTGGTGCGCCATCTCACGACCGCGGAACCGTAGAGTGACTTTCACCTTGTCACCGCCTTCGAGGAATTTCACGACCGAGCGCATCTTGACGTCATAATCATGCGTATCCGTGCCGGGCCGGAACTTGATTTCCTTGATCTCGATGATGTGCTGCTTTTTGCGGGCCTCGGCCTCTTTTTTCTGCTGTTCATATTTGAACTTGCCGAAATCCATGATCTTGCAGACCGGCGGTTCCGCATTCGGTGAAATCTCGACAAGGTCGAGCCCGACCTCTTCGGCCATCTGCATGGCGCGGGCAGGCGTGACGACGCCGACATTTTCGCCCTCGGCGCCGATCAGGCGAATTTCGGGGGCACGGATGCGGTCATTGACGCGGGGTCCCGTATCGCGTTGCGGCGGGGCGTTGTGCGGTCTGCGGGCTATGGTGGCGCTCCTTCTGTGGTGGCCATTGCGGGTGGCGGGCAAACTAGTCCTCCGGAGAGGCTGATTCAAGCCGGATTCGGGGGCTTTCATGCGAAGCGCTTTTATCCGGCGATTGTTTCTGCCATAGCGACGCTGCAACTGAGGCGATCCTGTATCTTGAGG
>NZ_JBARVQ010000799.1:0-2067 GCF_049646345.1 Albidovulum sp.
ATCCAGGACCATGCCCGCTACCTTTTCGGGCACATAACGGGCGAGCGCGGTATGCATGGCCACCCGTCCGCCAGTGCCACGCTGCGCCTTCAATTCCGCGGCAACATCGCAGCCGCGCGCCAGATCAACCGTCAGACCGTCCCCCTCGCGCCAATAGGAGCTGATCTGAAGGATCGACGGTCCGGAAAGACCGCGATGGGTGAACAGCAGCCCTTCCTCGAATGCCGTCCGCCCGAGCGTCACCCGCGCCTCGACCGACACCCCGGCGAGCGGGCGCAGCGCCTCCAGGTCCTGCTCTGCGAAGGTCAGCGGCACCAGCGCCGGGCGCGTATCGGTGACGGCAAGCCCGAATTGTTCGGCGATCCGGTAGGCAAACCCCGTCGCCCCCATTTTCGGAATGGACTTGCCGCCAGTCGCCAGAACAAGGCTTTCGGCCCGGATCGGGCCGATGGTGGTTTCGACCAGAAACGCGCCGTCCCGGGACACCGCCGAAACCCCTGTCCCCAACCTCAGATCCACCCCGGCGGCGGACATGTCCCGCACCAGAAGATCCACGATCTGCCGGGCGCTTCCATCACAAAACAACTGCCCCAGCGTCTTTTCGTGCCAGGCAATCCCGGCAGCATCGACCCGGGCGATGAAATCGGCAGGCGTGAAACGGCGAAGCGCCGAGAGGGCAAAGCGCATGTTCTGCGACAAGAACCGCTCGGGCGGCGCAAGAAGATTGGTGAAGTTGCAGCGTCCACCACCAGAGATCCGGATCTTTTCCCCGGGATTTCGGGCGTGATCGACGACAGTGACGCGTCGCCCCCGCCGCCCGGCCTCTACCGCGCACATCATGCCGGCAGCCCCTGCCCCGATGATAATGACATCCGTCGTTTCCATGCGGGCCGGTATACCGGAAAACCTCTGTGCACAACGGCACAAATCGACGAATTTGGTCTTGCAGGGCAGAGCCGCCTTCGGTAAGAACCCGCGCAGTTGGGGCGTGGCCAAGTGGTAAGGCGTCGGTTTTTGGTACCGTGTACCGTAGGTTCGAATCCTACCGCCCCAGCCACCAAGTTCTGCCAATCGAGACGGTGCGAGGTTCGCCACGGATAGTCGCGCGTTTTCCGCGGCTTGCGCAGTGGGTGCGTTTGCGCAGACCGTCCGGGCGCCACGATTGGACGCGCAAATCGGCCAAAGTCTGCGTCCGGCCTTTTCGCGGTGCGAGGTGTGGAAAGGGTTGATCATAGTGCCGCGACCATGCGGCGCTGCTCGTCCCAGCTGGACGGAAGCGCATGGGTCTTGCACCAATCGGAGGAGAATCCGATCGGCTGCTTACCGTCGAGGACATCGCGGATGATGTCCGGGGCGAGGAAGGCGAGATCGATCATCTGCTGCACGCGGCGCCTGGATGTGCCCTCGGTCTCCGCGATCTCTTCGAAGCTGCGCCCGGCCTTGATCTCGTTGAACCAGTCACGGGCCCGCGCGATATTGCGGATCAGGATATCATCGCGCCCGGCCGGGGCATCGGCCAGCACCAGCTTCGTCTCGACACCGCGTTTGCGGAGTTGGAACGGAACGGACCTGGTCAGCGCTTCCGGAGTAAGGCGGCCGGCATCGATGGCCAGATGCCCGGCGAGCGCAGCTGCATCGAGTTCGAGCATCAAATGCCCCGGCGCGATGTCGATGCGGCCGACGAGGTTCAGAAGATCGGCCCGATCTGCGTCGCCAATCAATACGTCCAGCGTGGAGCGCAAACGCGCGATTTCGTCGGTGCCCGGCGCGGTCACCAAACGTCCGGCCAGCGTGGCATCGGAGAGGAGATCCCGGACGATAGCCTCGGCACGCGCCTCCAGTTCTTCTGCCGACAGGCGCCATCCCGTCACGCCGGGCTCACCGCTGTGCGCGGCAAGCCGGTGGGAGATGTAATAGCGCAGCCGCGTACCCTTTGCCGTTCTAGGGTCAGGATGCATTGATTTCCCAAGCGCTGCATGATTCACGGCTCCGAAAACGGAGCGGTGACATGAGCGATCTTTTCTGGCTGAGCGACGCGCAGATGGTGCGTCTGAAACCCTTTTTTCC
>NZ_JBARVQ010000800.1:0-1764 GCF_049646345.1 Albidovulum sp.
CCTTTCGCCCCTGCCGGCGTCGTCCGGGGAGAAGAGGCGATTGATGGACTGATCGTCGGGCATCGCTTGATGGCGGCAGGCGAATATGAACTCGCGTTGAAAGCCTATTACCGGGCTGCCGCCGATCGCGGCCTGACGGTCGACACCCTGTCGGCCATCGGCTCGGCCAATCTCAGGCTGGGCCGCCTGGGACAGGCTGAAAAGCTGCTGCGCCAGGCACTCGACGATGACGAGACATTCGTGCCAGCCTGGAACAATCTCGGCGTCGTGCTGATGGAGCGGGGCGACGTGGGCGAGGCCAGCCGGGTCTTCCAGACGGCCTTTGCGCTTGATAGTGGCCAATCGGACTCCATCCGCGAAAATCTGCGGCTTTCACTCGCAAAACTCAAAAAACCGTCCTATGATCCGGTTGATACAGGCGAATTCTCACTGGTGCGTCGCGGGCACGGGCAATACCTGCTTCTCACCACACATTGAGGCAAAGCAGCAAAGGACGCAGAAAATGCGCCACCATATCCTGATTTCTGTCTGCTTGGCGGGCATCACCGTGATTTCCGCATGCGGCAGGAACACAGAGGCCGAAGTGAAACGGGCGATCGATGACGTCAATGTCATCGACGAAAGCAACCTGAACGATGTAATGCTTAACGCTGCGGACCCGAATGAGGCCGTGGCCCATTTCACTCGGACTGCGAACCAGCATCCCGAACGTATCGATCTGAAGCGCGGACTGGCCAAGTCATTGATCCGTGCCAAGAAACCGATGCAGGCAGCGCTGGTCTGGAAAGCGGTTGTCGACAGCAAAGAGGGCACGAATGAAGATCGCGTCGGCTATGCCGATGCCCTGATCCGGGCCAACGAATGGCAAAAGGCCGAAGCGGCGCTCAATACGATCCCGCCGACTTACGAAACCTTTGACCGTTACCGGCTTGAGGCGATGGTCGCGGATGCCAACAAGAAATGGACCAAGGCCGACACCTTCTACGAAACCGCCTTTGGCCTTACCACGCGTCCGGCAGGTGTGCTGAACAATTGGGGCTATTCAAAACTGACCCGCGGTGACTACGAAGCCGCCGAACGCCTCTTTGGCGAAGCTTTGACATATGACAGCCAGAACTTCACGACCAAGAACAACCTGGTTCTGGCCCGGGCGGCGCAACGCAAATACGACATGCCCATCATCTCGATGACACAGGCCGAGCAGGCGGAACTGCTCTACACGGCGGCACTTACTGCCATCAAACAAGGTGATGTGACCATCGGCAAAGGTCTTTTGGAAGATGCGGTGGACACCAGCCCGCGGCATTTCGAACAGGCTTCGCGGGCACTTGAAACTCTGAACGCAAGCGTCGTCAAAGGCTGATCGAATGCTCAACTCCTATACCGGCGCCGAGGCGATCTCATTCGCCTACATGATCTTCTTTTTCATCTGCCTGCCCGTGGGTGCATGGGTTGCATGGTCTGACCTCAAGACCATGAAGATCCCCAACAAGTCGGTTCTCACGCTTCTTGTGATCTATGCCGTCGCAGGGTTCCTCCTCCTGCCGCTTGAAACGTGGTTGTGGCATTGGCTCAACTTTGCGGTGGTGCTGGCCATCGGCTTTGTTCTGAACGCAGTGGCCAATGTGGGTGCCGGAGACGCTAAGTTCGCAGCGGCGGCGGCACCGTTCTTCTATGTCTCCCATCTGCCGGTCATCCTGCCGCTTTTCGCGGCCTTCCTGCTTGGGGCCTTTGCCACGCACCGCCTTCTGCGGGCCATTCCGG
>NZ_JBARVQ010000801.1:0-10007 GCF_049646345.1 Albidovulum sp.
CGCTTGCTCTGGCGCGGACCAACCTGCGCGAGGCCGAGGCCGAGCTGCGCGATGCTGATCGCGCGCTGGATCTTGCCCGCGATGATCTGGCCGCCGCCGAGGAACAGGCGCGGCTGAGGGCTCAGGCCCTGGAACGGCAAATGGGCATTGCGGGCAGGGGGCTGGGCGTTGCGGCCGATCTGGAGACGGCCGAACTGGCCATGTCCAATGCCAATCAGGCAGTTCTGTCGCGCAGGCAGGCGCTGGCGACAGCCGAGGCACGGGTGGACAAGGCCGCGACATCGCTTGAGAAACAAGGTTTTACCCTGGCCGAGGCCGAGCGGCGATTGGCCGAGACCGAGCTGCGCGCCGGGTTTTCCGGCGTCCTTTCAGGCGTCACGGCGGTGGCGGGCGGACTGGTCGCCAAGAATGAGAAACTGGGCGAGTTGATCGACACCCAAGCGCTGGAAGTGGCGTTCCGTGTCTCAACCGCGCAATTCGCGCGGCTGATCGACGGGCAGGGCGGGCTCTTGTCCCTGCCCGCGACCGCGTCGCTTGATGTCTTCGGGGCCAAGCTTGAGGCAAAGGGCCGCCTTGTCCGGGTCGATGCGGCAGTGGGCGCGGGGGCCAGCGGGCGGCTGGTCTTTGCCACGTTGGATACCGCGCTGAGCTTCCGGCCGGGGGATTTCGTGACCTTGACCGTCGTTGAAGAACCGATGGACGGAGTGGCACTGGTCCCGGCCCGTGCCATCGGGGCCGACGGTACGGTGCTGGTTCTCGGGCAGGATGAGCGGTTGGAGGCGGCACCGGCCGAGGTGCTGCGCCGTCAGGGCGATGACGTGCTGATCCGGGTCGGCGCCTTGGCGGGGCGCGAGATTGTCATCGAGCGCACGGCGCTTCTTGGTGCCGGTATCAAGGTGCGTCCGGTGCGCAATGACAGCGCCTCTGCGGGGCAGGCCAGCAAGGCCGCGATGATCGACCTGACGCCGGAACGCCGCGCCGTGCTGATCACCTTTGTCGAGGAAAGCGGCACGATGCCGGATGAGGCCAAGGCCCGCGTCATTGCCAAGTTGCAGGCTGACCGCGTGCCGCTGGAAGTGGTCGAGCGCATCGAAGCCCGGATGGGGGGCTAGGTCATGGCAGCCCGGCGCGACCGGCTGGCGGCGGCTTCGGGGCTTCTGTCCTATTTCACCCGTCACGCGACGGCCGCGAACCTCGTGCTGGTGCTTTTCATCGCCGCGGGGCTCTTCGCGCTGCCGCGTATGCGGGCGCAGTATTTCCCTGATGTCGTGGTGCAGGAGGTCAGCATCTCGGTCGCCTGGGACGGGGCGGGGGCCGAGGATGTCGACCGCGCTATTATCCAGCTACTCGAACCCGGGCTGATGGCGGTCGAGGGGGTGGAAAAGACCAAATCCTCTGCCCGCGAGGGCCGCGCCAATATCGTTCTGGAATTCGAACCGGGCTGGGATCTGGGCCGCGCGGTCGATGAGGTCGAATCCTCTGTGGCGTCGGTCCGCAACCTGCCCGATGACGCGGAAGAGCCTGAAGTGCGGCGCAGTGCCTGGCGCGACCGGGTGACCGACATGATCATCACCGGCCCCGTCGCGCCCGAGCAATTGGTGCGGCTGGCCGACGAATTCCTTGCGCGGCTGTTTCAGGCGGGTGTGACGCGGGCCTCGATCGAGGGGCTCGCCTCGCCCGAGATTGTCATCGAAGTGTCGATGGTCAACCTGATGCGTCACCAACTGACCCTATCCGAGATCGCCGCCCGCATCGCGGCCGAGGCGGATGCCGATCCGGCGGGTGAGGTCGGCGACGGCACGGCGCGTCTGCGCACGGGCACCGAAAAGCGCACCCCCGAGGCGCTGGCCGGGATCGTTCTGCGGACCGGGGCCGATGGTGCCACGCTGACCCTTGGCGATGTGGCCCGTATCCGCAGCGAGGGTGGCAGCGATATCCATGCCTATTTCGTCGGCGACAATCCCGCCATTGCGCTGCGGGCCGACCGTTCGGCCGATGGCGACGCCATCGCCATCCAGCGCCAGGTCGAGGAGGTGGCCGAGGAAATGCGCCCGACCCTGCCGGACGGCGTGTCGATTGACCTGATCCGGGTCCGGTCGGACGATATCGCGGCGCGGCTGAACATCCTGATCGACAATGGCCTGCTGGGCCTCGGCTTGGTCGTGTGCTTGCTTTTCCTGTTCCTGAACGCCCGGACTGCCCTATGGGTGGCGGCGGGTATTCCCGTCTCGATGCTGGCCGCGGTCGCGTTGATGTATGCGTTTGGCCTGACGCTCAACATGGTGTCGCTGTTCGCGCTGATCCTGACCTTGGGCATTGTCGTCGATGACGCCATCGTAGTGGGGGAACACACCGATTTCCGGGTCAGGCAGTTGGGCGAGCCCCCCTTTGTGGCGGCCGAAAACGCGGTGCAGCGGATGGCGGCGCCGGTCTTTTCCTCAACCATCACGACGATCATTGCCTTTCTTGGCCTGACCGCGATTTCGGGCCGCTTCGGCGATCTGATCCAGGACATTCCCTTTACTGTCAGCGTCGTGCTGGCGGCCTCGCTAATGGAATGTTTTCTGATCCTGCCGAACCATATGGCCCATGCCCTGTCCAGGGCCGGGCGCGGCCATTGGTATGACGCGCCGAGCCGGTTCATGAACCGCGGGCTCGGCTGGGTGCGCGACCGGCTGGTGCGCCCGTTCACCCGCTGGATCATGATCGCGCGCTATCCGGTTCTGGCCGCCGTTCTGGCGCTTTTGTCCTTTCAGGCGGCGCTGTTCCTGAAGGGCGATGTCACCTGGCGGTTTTTCAATTCGCCCGAACGCGCCTCGATCACCGGCAATTTCGCGATGCTGGAGGGGGCCGACCGGGACGACAGCATCGAGGTGATGAAAGGGCTGCAACAGGCGGTGAACGCGGTCGCTGACAGCTATCGCGATGAATATGGCATAGAACCGCTAACCTATGTGATCACGGAGATCGGCGCGAATGCCTGGCCGCGACTGGCGAGCGCGGATACCAAGGATGCCGCTCTTCTGGGCTCGATCTCCATCGAACTGGTCGACCCCGATCTGCGCCCCTGGTCGGCCTTCGATTTCATTTCCGACCTGCAAGAGGCGGCCCCAACCCATCCGTTCCTTGAGGAACTGTCGTTCCGAAGCTGGCGGCACGGACCGGGGGGGGCAGCGCTTGATGTCGAACTGACCGGTGCGAGTGCCGAGGTGCTGAAAGCGGCGGCGGAAAAGCTGAAGCGTGATCTGGCCCCCTTTCCCGAAGTGTCGGGGCTGGAGGACAGCCTGCCCTATGATAAGGATGAGCTGATCCTGGAACTGACGCCACAGGGCCAGAACCTCGGTTTCACGGTCGAGGCTTTGGGGCGCGAATTGCGCGACCGGCTGACCGGGATCGAGGCCGCGACCTTCCCGACGGGCACGCGGACAACAAAGATAAAGGTCGAATTGCCGAAGGGCGAACTGACGGCGGACTTTCTGGACCGGATGCTGCTGCCGACGCCAACCGGGGTCTATGTCGCCTTGTCCGATATCGTGACGGTGACGACCCGGACCGGCTTTTCCACGATCCGGCGCGAGAACGGCCAGCGCGTCCTCTCGGTCACCGGCGATCTTTCCGAGGACGATCCCGAGCGCGCGACCGCCATCCTGACGGCACTTGATACCGGCATCCTGCCCGACCTCGCCGCCGATTTCGGCGTCGGCTATCACCTCGCGGGTCTCAGCGAGCAGGAGGACGAATTCCTTAGCGACGCGCTGATCGGGCTGATGGCGGCGCTTGTTGGGATCTATGCGGTGCTGGCCTGGATCTTTTCAAGCTGGACGCGGCCCGTCGTGGTGATGTCGGTTATTCCCTTCGGCCTGATCGGGGCGATCTATGGCCATTTCACCTGGGATGTGCCGATGTCGATGTTCTCGGTCGTGGGTATGATCGGCATGTCGGGGATCATCATCAACGATGCGATCGTGCTGATCTCTACGGTCGATGACTATGCGGGAACGCGGCCCCAGCGCGCGGCCATCATCGACGCGGTGGCGGACCGGCTGCGGCCGGTGATGCTGACCACGGCGACGACGGTTCTGGGGCTGGCGCCGCTGCTTTACGAGACATCGCGGCAGGCGCAGTTTCTCAAACCAACGGTTATTACGCTCTGTTATGGGCTGGCCTTCGGCATGGTGCTGGTGCTGGTGATCGTGCCCGTGTTTCTGGCGATTCAGAACGATGTCGGTGCCTTCCTGCGGTCGATGCGCCGGGCGGCGGGTGCCCGTGCGCTGAAGCTGTTCGTGCTGGCGGATATCGCTGCCTTGGCCTTGGCCTTCGCGGTGCTGCTGGTGCCGGCGCTCGTGTCGGGCGGGGCGCTATGGGCACCGTTCCTGCAATTCGTCGGTGCCGCAATCGCGATCACATGCGTCGCGGGGCTGGCGGGTGCAGGTCTGTTAAGGCGGCGGGGCGGTCAACCGGTGCAGCCCTGAACCTCGACTACCCGGCCCGACCCGCCAAAAATGGTGATCCGGACCGAGGACCGGTCGAGCGCGAAAGGTTGCGCCGCAGGCGGCACCATATCGGCCGTCGCGGTCAGCGCGCCGCCCTGCCGTCTGGTATCGGCGGCCGAGATCCAGACCGAGCGGTCGGCCAGTTCCACAACCGCGAATTCATCCGGGCCGACGGGCGGGATCGCCATGCTGGCCGTTACCCGCAGCCCGTCGCGGATGGCTTCAGCCTCGCACCTTGCCGAGGAGAGGCCCGCAGCGCCCGAGCTTTCGGGGCGTTGGGCGAGGGCCGCCTCGATCATCGGATCGGGCTGTGATGAGCCGTCAAACGCGGCGTTGATGGACAGAGACATCGGCACGCAGATTTCTTCGCAAACCCCCAGTTCGACCTCTGCCATGGCTGTCATCGGCCGGGACGGGTCGACGGCGGTGAACTCCATCGGCAGCACAAGTTCGTTCCGGTATCCGATGACGCGCATGCCGTTCAGGTCGAAAACCTGTGGTTTTGGCCAGTGAAAGGCGACATCGGCGATGTTTTGTGACCCGGCCCAGTCGAAGCTGGGCGGTATGCCGCCCTCGCCGGGCGCGCGCCAATAGGTCTTCCAGCCCGGCGCGAGCGTCAGATGCAAAGCCGCCATCTGGGTGCCGCCAGATGTACGCCATCCTTCGCGCAGTTCGGCGTGAAGGATATTGTCCGGCAGACCCTGTGCTGCGACAGGTCCGGTCGAGAGAATCGCGCAGGCAGTGAGCGCGGCGGAAAGGGCGGTTTTGAGCTTCATGGGTACGAAACTAGGCGGCCTGCCGCCGAATGGAAGTCACAACCGCGCAACTCACGAAGAGTTTTGCCCTCGTTCGCCCTTGTATCCCGCTACCCAAGGCGCGATCTTCGAGCCAGGGAGGTGCCGAAATGAATCTCAGCGGCAAGCTTCTGATCGCCATGCCCGGCATGGGCGATCCGCGCTTTGAACATAGCGTCGTATTTCTCTGCGCCCATTCGGATGACGGGGCGATGGGGCTAATCGTCAACAAACCCGCCCCCGACTTGTCCTTTGACGATCTGCAGGACCAGCTTGGCATTAAGCGGTCCGACCGGTCGCAAGAGATCCGTGTGCATTTCGGCGGCCCCGTCGAACATTCACGCGGTTTTGTCCTGCATTCCGCGGATTATGGGGGCGAGGGGGCGACATTGCAGGTCGATACGCTGTTCGGCATGACGGCGACGATCGATATCCTGAATGCGATTGCGGCCGGAGAGGGGCCATCCTCCTCCCTGCTTGCGCTTGGATATGCCGGCTGGGGGCCGGGGCAGCTGGAGAATGAGATCCTGCGCAATGGCTGGCTGACCTGCGACGCGGCACCCGAACTGGTCTTTTCCGATCAGAATGACAGTAAGTGGAGCAAGGCGCTGAGAACGCTCGGCGTGGATCCGATCAGCCTGTCCTCGACCGCCGGACGGGCGTGATACCCAATAAGCGGACTTTGCTGCCGTTTGCTGCGGCTGCGCCAAAGTCCGCTTCAGAAGCCGCTGGGCACAATAGTTAGGTTCGTCTAGACTACTTGGTCCATCAAGATGACAAATCCGAGGTGGCGTTCGCTTCAATTACGCCTGCTACGGCTAAGGCCTTTGTGGAAATCTCCGGATCCGTATTATCGGCAAAAACCAAGCTCTCCATTCTAGTATACAGAGCTTTCGATGTGTAAAAGTCGAATACCGTTGTTTTATCAGGATCATCCCAAAATGCTGTGATCCAAATAGACTCGCGTCCCGGCACAACTCCATTGCACCAATCGTTCCAAAACCTTTGCGCTAAAATGACATCAGAAGTTGATACAACTTGTTCAAGCAGGTCTTTCAGCGGCCACCCCGCAAGCCTGAACATGCAAATTGTGTCATCCAAATAGTTTTCCGTCTTACTCTCTATCTCACGCTTAAGAAAATGGCGTTGGAATTCATCAAGAATTTTCCATTCGTCCGACGTCCAATTGTCGCGATTGCCAGTTTCGAAACGGTTGAGACTGACTTCGAGAGCCACGTTGCTAACATCTTCCCCAATTGCAAGTATCTCGAGAATTCGAGGAAGTAGGTAACTCCAAGTTGACTTCGCAACTCCCTTCGGATCGTAAGCCGCAAAATACCAATCCTGTATGTAATGCAGCGGAAGCTCATCTATCTGTGGATTGAAAAAGTCGGCTTCGATGTCTGCATCCATGCAACAACCTTCGCAGACCTCAATGCTCATTGGCGTAGAGCACGCAAACACACGATATGCCTCCGCGATGATGTCGAAGAAGGGATGGTCCGTCGGGATTTTGGCCTTAAGCGGCTTCTGCTGTTTGCAATCCATGTGTTTGTGAACCCGAAAAGCGAGTGGATGGAGAAGTAGCTTATTGTCCTACCCTTGTGATGCAAGCAGACGTTAGCTGCTTTGCAGGATTTTTTGCAGGATGGGCTCAAACCGGCCTTTTTTTGCAGAATCGGGTCAGTTGACATCGGCGGGTGCAAAGCCGCCGATCTTGATCAGGGATGAAGGGCTCGCCTCGCCTATTGCCGCCTGGACAATGGGTGCGGGAACACCGCGTGGGTGGCCGTTGCGCCGAATTCGTACCATGCGGCCTTTGCACGGGTGAGGCTTTCGCCGTGGCCCGAAAGGACGGGCAACGGCAGATCGCCGTCTGTGCCGCCCAGCAACGCCCGCGCCGCTTTCATGCCAAAGACCGTTCCGGGGCAGATGCCGCGCCCGGAATAGCCGAAGATGGCCAGCGCCGAGGGGCCGGGGGCCACGATCTTCGGCACATGGTCGGAGGTCATGGCGATGCGGCCCGCCCAGTGATGCTCGAACGGCAGATGGGCGAGGTCGGGATAGAGTTCACTGAGCTTGCGCCTTGCCCAGCCGGAATGAACCCGCGCACCCGCGCCCTCGGCATTGCCGATTCCGCCAAGGATCAGCCGCCCCGCCCGGTCGGTGCGGAATGAGGACATGATCAGCGCGGTATCCCAGCAGCCCTCGCCGTCCGGCAGGATGCGTGCGCGCAGGTCGTCGGGCATCGGCACGGTCGCGAACTGGCTGTAATGCACCGGGATGAATTCCTGCGCGAAGGGCGCGCCGAAATGGGTCTGATAGGCATTTGTCGCGATCAGCAGGGCCTTGGCCTTTACCCGGTGCCCAGCCGCCTCAAGCATCCAGTCGCCGCCACTGCGGGTAATCGAGGTGACAGGGCTTTTCTCATGTAGCTCCGCACCGGCGATTTGTGCGGCCCGGGCCAGTCCGCGGCAATAGGCCAGCGGCTGGATCGTGCCCGCGCCGGGGTCGCGCAATGAGCCGGTAAAGCGCATTGATCCGGTGCGCTGCGCGGTATCGGCCGCATCCAGCAACTCATAGTGCCGCCCGGCCAATGTGCCCTGTTCGAACCGTGCCCTGAGGCCCTTCAGCCCTGCGGCCGAATGGGCCAGATGGATCGTACCCCGCCGGACCGGTTCGCAGTCGATCCCCTCACGCTCGATCAGGTCAAAAACGATATCGGGGCCGTTCGACAGTGCCTTGATCAGGCGGGTGCCATCGGCATCGCCAAGGATCTTCAGCACATCGCGGGGCGGCAGCCAGAGCCCCGCATTGACCAGCCCGACATTGCGGCCCGATCCGCCATGGCCGATGGTTTCGGCTTCCAGCAATGCGACAGTGGCCCCGCCCCGCGCGGCCTCCAGTGCGGCCGAACAGCCAGTGAAACCGCCACCGACAATCGCCAGATCGACGGCGCTGTCATTGGCAAGCGGCGGCGCGTCAAGGGCCTCGGCCGAAGTCGCGCGCCAGAGATTGGAGGGGCCGGATGTCGGCATGGGATGTCCCGATGGCCTGAAATGAGTGCGTTGGCAATATTCCTGTCGGAAGACCGGCGCGCGCGCAAGGGACGTCAGCTACGCGGCGCAGCGGCACGGCGCAGGCGGTCGTTGATCGCGCGGCCCAGACCCTTCTCGGGGATGGGAGAGATGGCGATGGGGCCCTTGGCGCGTGCATCGGCCTCGCGGAGGTAGTGAAAGAGGTTCGCTGCCGCCTCGACCAGATCGCCGGTTTCCGAAAGGTTGAGGTCGGCCTTGGCCGCCTTGGGCCCGAAACCCAGCCAGAATTCGTCAGGTTCGGTCCGTGTGGCGTTCAGGCGGATCGGGGCGGCGGGGGCATAGTGCGACAGAAGCTGGCCGGGTGCAGACGGCTTTGCGCTGTCGCCGCCACTGGCGAGCGGGTGGCCGAGGCAGGCCTCCAAGGCTTCGGCCGGGATGCCGCCGGGGCGCAGGATCTGCGGTTCGCCGACCAGCCCGAGGATGGTAGATTCGAGCCCTACCGCGCAGGCCCCGCCATCGACCACGGCGGCGATGCGATCCGTGAGCCCAGCCAGAACGTGATCGGCCCGCGTCGGGCTGACCTTGCCCGACGGGTTGGCCGAAGGGGCGGCGACCGGCCCGCCGAAGGCGCGCAGCAGGCGGTGCGCGACGGGGTGTTCCGGTACGCGGATTGCGACCGAGGGCAGGTCGGCGGTGACCAGTGGCGAGAGCCGGGCGGAGGGGCGTAAGGGCAGCACCAGCGTCAGTGGTCCGGGCCAGAAGGCCGAGGCGACCCGTTCGGCCAGAGCGTCGAAGACGGCAACGCTGCGTGCGGCCTCAAGATCGGGCAGATGCACGATCAGGGGATTGAATCGCGGCCGTCCCTTGGCCTCGAAGATCCGTGCGACCGCGATATCGGACCGCGCATCGCCGCCCAGCCCGTACACCGTCTCGGTCGGGAAGGCGACAAGCTGCCCTCCGGCCAAAAGGGCGGCGGCGCGGGCCAGGCCCGCATCATCGGGGGCAAGGGTTTCGGTCACCTGAACTTTGGCCTTCCTGCGTGACGCAGCGTTTGGGTTGCGGTATCTGACCCAGCGGCAATTATGCCGCTGACGGAATTCACATACGCGCCGGACTGGCACTTGCCAAGGCGTGGGTTTTTTGGAGGCCCGAATGTCTTATCGCGCGCCGGTTGGCGATATTCGCTTCATCCTGAACCATGTCGTGCCGATGGCGCCCGTTTCGGGCACGGCCCGTTTTGCCGAAGCCACACCCGATCTGGCCGAGGCGATCCTGACCGAGGCGGGCAAGCTTTGCGATACGGTGCTGACGCCAGTGCAGCGCAACGGCGATATGACGCCCGCGCTGCTGGAAAACGGGACTGTGCGTTGCTCGCCTGGTTACATCGAGGCGTTCGGCGCGATCCGCGATGGTGGCTGGGTCTCGGTCTCGGCCCCCGCCGAACATGGTGGCATGGGCCTGCCGCAATGCCTGAACATGGCGATCCATGACATGATGTCTGGGGCGTGCCTGTCGCTGCAGCTTTCGCCCCTGATGACGCAGGGCCAGATTGAGGCTTTGGATCATCACGCCTCGGACGATCTGAAGGCGCTCTACCTGCCGAAACTGATCTCGGGCGCATGGGCGGGCACGATGAACCTGACTGAGGCGCAGGCAGGCAGCGATGTCGGTGCCTTGAGGAC
>NZ_JBARVQ010000802.1:0-1768 GCF_049646345.1 Albidovulum sp.
GGTCTATTTCCCCGATCCCGGTCTATGGACCCCCGGCGCGCCGTGGCGGCTGGCCGACTGGGTGGCGCGCTGGGGTGAGGTGGTGGTGACCACTGCCCATGACGCGATGGCGCTGTTCGGTCAGGGCGATCCGGCGGCAATCCATGCGCGCTATCCGCAATTGCTGATGCGCGGCGGCTCGCGTCTGCGGGCCGAGGCGGAGGCGCCCGAACTGCAGCTGCGCCGCCGCGCCGAACCGGGCGATGTGTCCGTGACCCGCAAAAAGCAGGTCTATGCCAATTACTTTGCGGTTGAGGAAAGCGACCTCACCTTCCGCCGCTTTGGCGGCGAGATGAGCCGTGAGGTCAATCGCGCGGTCTTCATCTCGGGCGATGCCACCGTGGTGCTGCCCTATGATCCGGTCCGCGACCGGGTGCTGCTGGTCGAACAATTCCGCATGGGTCCGCATGGGCGCGGCGATCCGCAATCCTGGTTGATCGAGACCATTGCAGGCCGCGTCGATGGTGGCGAAAGCCCCGAGGATGCCGCCTTGCGCGAAGCGCGGGAAGAGGCGGGGATTGATCTTCGCGAACTGATCCCGGCGCTGAACTACTACCCGTCACCCGCTGCGATGGCCGAATACCTCTATACCTATATCGGCATTGCCGATCTGCCTGATGATGCCGCCGGGATCGGCGGGCTGGAGGGCGAGGCCGAGGATATCCGGTCCCACATCGTGCCCTTCGCTACGCTGATGGAACTGGTCGAGAGCGGCGAGGCCAATACCGCGCCTCTGGCGCTTCTCGCCTATTGGCTCGACCGCAACCGCGCCCGTATCCGCGCTGCCGCCGGGGCTTGAGGTCCGACCGCGCCCGTCCTAGGTATGGGCGAGCCACAGGAGGGACCGACCATGCGTATTTCCAGCGACCTCGCCGATGCTGTCGGTCAGACCCCTCTGATCCGGCTCAGGAAGGCCAGTGAGCAGACGGGTTGCGAGATCCTCGGCAAGGCCGAGTTCCTCAATCCCGGCCAATCGGTCAAGGATCGTGCGGCCCTGTTCATCATCCGCGATGCGGTGGCGAAGGGGCTGTTGAAGCCCGGCGGCACGATCGTCGAAGGCACGGCGGGGAATACCGGGATCGGGCTGGCGCTGGTCGGTGCCTCGATGGGGTTCCGGACGGTCATCGTCATCCCTGAAACGCAGAGCCAGGAAAAGAAAGACATGATCCGGCTCGCGGGCGCGGAACTGGTGCAGGTGCCCGCCGCACCCTACAAGAACCCGAACAATTATGTGCGGTATTCCGGGCGTTTGGCGGCCGAACTTGCCAGGACAGAACCGAATGGCGCGATCTGGGCCAACCAGTTCGACAACGTGGCCAACCGTCAGGCGCATGTGGAAACAACCGGCCCAGAGATCTGGGACCAGACCGGCGGCAAGGTCGATGGCTTCGTCTGTGCCGTGGGCTCAGGCGGCACGCTGGCCGGGGTCGCGATGGCCCTGCAGCCGAAGGGCGTGAAGGTCGCTTTGGCAGATCCTGACGGTTCGGCGCTTTACGGGCACTATGCGGAAGGGGCGCTGAAGGCCGAAGGGTCGTCGATCACCGAAGGGATCGGGCAGGGGCGGATCACCGCCAATCTGGACGGGCTGACCCCCGACATGTCCTTCCGCATCCCCGATACTGAAGCTCTGCCAGTGATCTTCGATCTGCTGGCCGAAGAGGGGCTGTGCATGGGCGGTTCCACCGGCATCAATATTGCAGGTGCGATGCGCATGGCCAAAGAGATGGGG
>NZ_JBARVQ010000803.1:0-2878 GCF_049646345.1 Albidovulum sp.
GTTTTCCGCCTCGATCACGGCGGCCGAGGCGGGCAAGCGCGTGGCGCTGATCGGTCACGGGCTGATCGGCGGCACCTGTGTGAACGTGGGTTGTGTGCCGTCAAAGGCGATGATCCGCGCGGCGGAAGCAATCCACGGGGCGAAAGCTGCGCGACGGTTTCCGGGGCTGTCCGGGGCGGCACAGGTCGATGACTGGTCGGCGCTGATGGCGGGCAAGGACGCCTTGGTCTCTGGCCTGCGGCAAAAGAAGTATGCTGATCTGCTGCCCAGCTATGAGGGGATCACTTACCTCGACGAAGGCGCGGCCCGGCTTGTCCCTGGTGGCGTTCAGGTCGGTTCGCGCCTGATCCGTGCGCCCAAGGTCATCATCGCCACCGGTGGCCGCCCCGCCCTGCCTCCTATTCCGGGAATCAAGCAAGTGCCCACGCTGGACAGCACGTCACTTCTTGCGCTGGAAACTCTGCCGGAAAGCCTGATCTTCCTTGGCGGCGGCTATATCGGCGCGGAGCTGGCGCAGATGATGGCGCGGATGGGGGTCAAGGTCACCATGGTGTGCCGCTCGCGCCTTTTGCCGCAGGCCGAACCCGAAGTGTCCGAGGCTCTGACAAAGGTGTTCCGGGAAGAGGGGATCACGATGCATTGCGGCGTGACCTATGACGCCTGTCACCTTGCTGGCGCGCGCGCGGTGCTGTGCATCGAGGAAGGCGGCAAGCGGCTGGAATTGACGGCAGACCATCTGGTGGTGACCGCCGGGCGCAGCCCCAATACCGAAGGGCTGGGTCTAGCGGACATAGGGGTCGAGACAGACAGGCGCGGCGCAATCGTTGTGGGCGACGACATGCAGACCACCCGCCCCGGCATCTATGCCGCAGGCGATGTGACCAACCGCGATCAGTTCGTCTACATGGCCGCCTATGGCGCGAAGCTGGCTGCACGGAACGCCATGGGCGGCGCGGAACGCTATGACAATGGCGCGATGCCCTGGGTGGTGTTCACCGATCCGCAGGTGGCGGGCGTGGGGCTGAGCGAGGAACAGGCCGTTGCAGCCGGGTATGACGTGAAAACCAGCGTTCTGACGCTCGACAACGTGCCCCGAGCGCTCGCGGCCCGTGACACGCGCGGTGTCATAAAGCTGGTGGCGGATGCAGAGACCGATAGGCTCTTGGGCGGTGTGATCGTGGCCCCGGAGGGAGCGGACAGCGTCCAGACGTTGGCCATGGCGCTGAAATTCGGCATGACCACCAAAGCCCTCGGTGACACCATCTTCCCTTACCTTACCACGGTCGAGGGGCTGAAACTCGCCGCTCAGACCTTCGACAAGGATGTGGCTAAGTTGTCCTGTTGTGCGGGATAGGCGCGAGAATGCGACCCTGCTTATGATAGCAATGCGCGCTTCACCACGTCTGGCTCTTTCTGGATCAGCCGCAGCAGGGTCGCAGCTGGTCCGCTGACACGGCGCTGGCCTTGTTCCCACTTCCGGTAGCCCGACAGGCTCATTCCCATCAAAGGGGCCATCTGCGCTTGCGTCAGATGGGCCTGTTCCCGCACTTCCCGCGGGGCAATGGGATCGTGGACAATGGCGGGGCCTTCGCCCTTCGCGTGAGAAAGGGCCTCGGTCATTGCCTGGATCAGATCGTCGCCAAAGGTGCTCATCTCTTTTCCTTCCGGGTTGCCTTGAATGCCGCCGCCAGCGCGGAAACGGCGCGTTTTTCGTCGGGCGTCATGTCGCCCTGATCATTCTTCGCATAGGCCAGAAGGGCGTAGAGCGGCATGGTATCATCCAGGTAGTAGTAGATGATACGTGCCCCTCCCCTCTTGCCGCGCCCGGAGGCCGCAAAGCGAACCTTGCGAACCCCGCCCGTTCCGGGGATCTCGTCCCCTGCCAAAGGGTTCTCCGCCAGAAAGTCGATCAGCTCCCGCTTCTCGTCTTCGCTGAAGAGCTTTTCCGTCTGGCGGGTGAAGATCGGGGTCTCTGCTACCGACTGCATGGCTGAATATACCCCATTGGGTTACTATTTTCAAGTGTCATGCGGTGATTGACCTTTCCGGAACCAAGGCGCTAACCGAAGAGGCGTTTCCAGAAGCCTTTTGGCCTCTGGTCGTTCAAGAGTGCCAGAACGCGGCCTTCGGAGCTGTCGAGGCGCTTTCGTAGATCCTCCACGGTATCCGTCAGATGGCGCTTCTGCTCTTCCAAGCCGTTCTTCCGCTCTTCCATCACGGCAAGTTCTTTTTCCAGATCAGCCATGCGTTGCAATGCGTTGAAATCTGGGGGTAATCCTGCCTGTTGCGCGCTGTTGCGTATTGTTGCATCGCCTCTTTGTGCAACGCGTTGCGCGACAGGTTGGAAAACTCTGTGAAGCTCTGATGGGTCTATTTCATATGACCCATTCTCACCCTTGGGCGCAGAAATCTTCCCGCTTTTTATGGCGCGCTGAATGGTTGCCTTGTTCTTGCCGGTGGCCGACGCTGCTTCTGAAAGGGTGTATTTCATTGTGTTGCTGGTCCGTTGCGCATCGTTGCAATGTTATGCTGTGCGACGCGTTGCGCCGTTGCAAGTCTTTTCCTATCGGCGCAGACTTTCCTGCTTCTTGCAGTATGCCACAAAGGCTGCACCGGCATTCTTGGGTGGGTTCCCTTTTGCAGCTTCGGCCTTGGCGAAGGCCATCCAGTCCGACCGTAGGACGTGGTAGTCTCTGCCCTTCTCGCGGGCGACCTCGCGGGCCTTCTCCTCGGACCATTCCGGCAGCCGGATATCAGGTGCCAGCGCGGTAGAGGCGGACCGTGGCCGGAAGATTACCAGGTCGTCAGCCATCAGCTCGATCTTGTAGAACGGCGTGCAATCATCTTCGATGATCTGCCGGAGGTTTAGCCGGAACTT
>NZ_JBARVQ010000804.1:0-3468 GCF_049646345.1 Albidovulum sp.
TGGGCTTTAGGGACGGTGATGGTGCTGAGTTCGCCGTCTTGTGAGCGACATTCCATCATAGATAGTTGCAGGACCTTTACGCTTAGGAGGCCATGGCAGCCTGGCCGCGTAGTTACCGATGCCCACATGCGTAATTGCTTAAAATTTTCCGTACAGATGTTGCATCGACCGTGTTGCCGTGCGGATGCACTAGGTGTCGTTAACGCTGGCTCGTGCGTCGCTGCCGAAAGTATTGTTAACGTTGTTGGGTGGCTGCTGCCCTAGCGCTATTCCGGTGCAAGTCACCTAGAGGGACAATGGAAATGACTGGAAAATCAAAGCGCTGCGCTTTCAATACCTTCGCCCTTCTGTCGATCCTGCTTCTCACTGCTTGCAAGGAGGAGCTTTATTCCGGGCTGCAAGAAAGCGAAGCGAATGAAATGGTCGCACTTCTTGCCCGCTCTGATGTGTCTGTAACGCGCGAGCGTGAGAAAAAGGGCACCTATTCCATCTCGGTTGACGGCAGTTCGGTTGCCTTGGCAATTGAGATTCTGAACGCCAATGACTATCCACGCAAAAAATATGAAACGCTCGGGGAACTCTTCGCGCCGCAGGGCATTGTCTCGACTCCGTTTGAGCAACGCGCAAGGTTTATCTATGCGCTGAACCAAGAGCTGTCTCAGACGATTTCTTCCGTACCAGGCGTGCGTAAAGCGCGGGTTCATATAATGATCCCGGAGATGGACCGCTTTGACAAGCAGGCACCGCAGGCCCAGGCTTCGGTCGTTATTTACCACGAACCATCAGCAGAAATGGCGTCGAGCATTCCTGCGATCAAGCAGATCGTCGCGCATTCGGTCCAGTACCTTGCGTATGAGGATGTGTCTCTAGCATTGTTCAAGGCTGAAGACCGCGCGCCACAGGGCCGTTCCCAGAGTAACGAGCTGGTGAGTGTTTCCACAGGACAGATGGCGAATGTGAAGAACAAAACACCTGTTGTCCGGTCAGAGCAGTTCCAGATGCTGACTTTGATGTTTGCTGTGCTGTTTGGGACCACTCTGATGATCAAGAACGTTATTTCAACAGCAATCGCCCGTGTGTTCCGCCGCAGGGCCAAGCAATGATGGCTGATTCTCAGGCCAACAGTCGCCTTAGTGCTGCTCTCGCCGTTGATCTGAGCCAGTTTCCTAAGGACGCTTTGGCGCGTTGGTTGCCTCAGATCGAGGACGCAGACCTGCGGACGGATCTGATGAACAACCCCAGACTCAAGAACCGAATCCAGATCGGCTTAATGGCAGCAAACGGATTGGCCGAAGACGCAGAACATGAAGTCGGTGACGAAGAGCCCATCCTGTTGTGGCTGTTGGATCAGGACATATCGAAACTTTGCCAGAGCCTAGGCAATGCCTGGTTATCGAATGCTTTGGCGGAATTGATGGTGTCGGGTGGTCTTGCCGAACGCTATCCTGACCTCCAGCGCGGGTCTTTGATAAAGGCGCTCAAATTCCGTGACGCAGCACCGGCGGCAAACACGGTTTCACAAACTGCCAAACCCGCTGAAGAGGGCAGGAGCTGCCTTCTGGCCTTCCTGAGCAGATTGCCGCCTGCGACAGACAAAGCGCTTCGTGTGCGCCTTCAGCTACCGCCGACGATCGTCGCCGAACCACAGCGCGCTGTCTTTTGCAGGCATCTTCTTTCGACCTTAGTTGAAGCGCCGGAAAGAAAATGATCCCGCAGAACGCAAATCCTCGGGTCGAAAGGCTGGCAGGCGTTCTTCAGCACCTGGATCGTTCGGTACGGCGTGCCGGCATGAGTTTGGATGCAGGCATTGTAAGCAAAGCGAGCGGTACATCGATCAACGTCAACTGTTCCGGGCTTCGGGTCGGAGAAATCTGTCGAATCTTTCCCGAAAACAACAGCACATTCTTCGAGGCCGAAGTTGTGTCTGTGGCCCAGACCACTGCCACTCTTTTTCCTTTGGTTCATCCTGAACGCCTAAGTGCTGGATCAAGGGTGGAGGCGACCGGCCGCAGTTTTCTCGTCCCGGTTGGGCCGTATCTTTTGGGTTCAGTCATCGATGGCTTCGGCGTGCCCATCGGTTCGCGATTGCCTGACAGCTACGAGACAAGAGGACTTAAGGGATCACCCATATCCCCTTTGGACAGACCACTTATCGAAAAGCCGATGTCAACGGGCGTCAAAGCGATCGACCTGTTTTCAACATTAGGTTTTGGACAGAGAATCTGCCTGATGGGTGCGGCCGGCACCGGAAAGTCAACGCTCATGGCCGCGATCGCACGGCATTGTCAGGCCGATGTGGTCGTGATCGGCCTGATCGGAGAGCGGGGGCGGGAAGTAAAGGAATTTATCGACCGGCATCTTCCGCACGAACATCGCAATCGCATTGTCGTCGTCGCCGCCACGTCGGATCGAACCGCAACCGAAAGATTCTATGCCGCTCATACAGCATCAACGGTTGCCGAATACTTCAGAGATCAGGGAAAGTCCGTCCTCATCATTTTGGACAGCCTTACGCGGGTCGCACGCGCCCTGCGGGAAATCGGGCTGTCACTCGGCGAACCGCCTACTCGTCGCGGCTATCCCGCTTCTGTTTATCCGCAACTTCCAAAGCTGATCGAACGCTCCGGACGTGCTCCCCGAGGTGACATTACCGCAATCTACACCGTGCTTATGGAAGGTGAACAAGAAGACGACCCGGTTGCAGAAGAGGTCAAGAGCTTAACCGATGGTCATATCGCGCTCAGCCGCGATCTTGCTCAGCGCGGACAATATCCGGCGATAGACCCTCTGAAGAGTCTCAGCAGGGTAATGACTGACATCATGGATGAAGAACACTGTGCGCCCGCCCGCCGCGCAAGGCAACTCTTGGCCAAGTACAAGGAAATCGAGATCCTCGTACAGGTAGGCGAATACAAGTCAGGCTCTGATCCCATAGCCGACGAAGCCATGAAAAAGGTGACCAAGATCGAGGAGGCCCTGAAACAGGATGTCCGCGAAGGCGTCGATCTGCCGACAGCTTTTGCGAATTTGGCGGAGGCATTGGCGTGACGCGACTTAAACCTCTAAAACTGCTTCATAAAATTCAAAACATGCGCGAACGCAACGCGCAGGCCGGACTGGCCAGAGCCCGGGCTTCCGTTTCCGCAGCAATAGATGAGGAGGAAAGCGCACGCGTCCGTCTTGCCGAGGGAGAGCGGAATTGGGCGGACATCTTTGAGACAGCCCGAAACGGGCGTGTTTGTTCCGATCAACCCGCACAGATGATCTCGGATCTCCAGACCAAACTGGGATTGGCGAACTACGCTCTGCTGGAGCGGCAGGCGCAACACAACCTGTCACAGCAAAGAGTTCTGCGCTGTGAAACCGACCTGAA
The DNA here is from genome assembly GCF_049646345.1 of Albidovulum sp. GTDB lineage: Bacteria > Pseudomonadota > Alphaproteobacteria > Rhodobacterales > Rhodobacteraceae > Albidovulum. The sequence continues at coordinate 3,374 of NZ_JBARVQ010000804.1, forward strand.
AAGGTTGACCGATGCTTATCAGGCGGTACGCAAACGCACACGAAAACTAGATCACATCGTTGCGCAAGAAGTTGCGCTGGCACGTCTTGCCACGG
>NZ_JBARVQ010000805.1:0-4733 GCF_049646345.1 Albidovulum sp.
ATTGACGCCGTTTGCGGGGGTCATTCGTCGGGCATTGGCCCCCAACCTGTCGCGCATTTCTGTATCTTCAAGTGCGGATCGCATCGCCAGCACCAGCTCCTCTGACGTCCAGTTGGCGCGGTGGAGCCATTTGCCCGTCCCGGTTTCGACCGCCCGGCGGGCGTTGTCATGCCCGTCCCAGCAATAGGGCATGATGAGCGACGGGACGCCGCAATACAGCGCCTCGCAAAAGCTGTTGTTGCCGCCGTGGTGGATGAAGAGATCGGCCTTTGCCACGACGCTCGGCTGCGGGAACCACTGATCGAGGATGACATTGTCGGGAACCGCGCGAAAGGCATCCCGGAACGGGCCAACATTGACGAGAAAACGGGCGGGAAACCCGGAGAAGACAGCGATCAGACGCATGATCAGGTCCGTATCCAGCGCACCGAGACTGCCGAAAGAGACGTAGATCAGCGGACCCTCCGCGGTCGCAAACTCTGGCACATTATATGGTGCTTCCTGCCGGACACAGCCTTCGAGGAAGGTGAAACGCGCAGGGTCCATCCCGACCTCGCGCTCATGGCGCAGGATCGAGGGGGCCAGCAGCAGATTCTGCCAGGGCGACGGTTCGAGAAACTGTCCCGCATCCAGGGGCGCAAGGCCGTGACGAAACCGGAACCTGTTATACCGGGCATGAACCGGCCCGACCGCAGCGTTGTAGTTATCGGCAAAGGCCTGCCATTGGCCGCGATCATCACCCGGAAGACCTGACAGGTAGGGCGGCACATTCGGATCCGGCAGCTCGGTTTCCGCGCAGGAGATGACCCTGACCCACGGGCAGCCCGCGCGCAGGATCGCAGGAAACATCACCACATTGTCGAGCACGACCACATCGGGTCTGAGCCTTTGCAGCAGGGCAAAAAGCGGCGCTTCGGCCTGCTCGGCCGTCTCTACGATCGCCTCCCAAGTGGGGGCAACGTAGGTTTCGATCTGGTCGGCCGGGTCAAGATTGAAATGAGGCTGATGGCGGCTGATGAAATCCTGCCAATAGGTTTCCGGTACCGGTGCACCCGACAATGGCAGGTGGTATTCCTGAAAACCGTATTCCGCGAAGACGCCGGAAAATCCCGCATGGCAGATGAAGACCGGTCGGGCACCGCGTTCCTTCAGCGCTCGGGCGATGCCGACGCAGTTGAGCGCGGCACCGAAACTTGCCTCCGGAAAGAAGGCGATGGTCGGGGTGTCGCTCATCGTCCGGCCCGCCCGTTCAAGCCGAAGAGAGGCGGCGCGCCGCGGTTGGCCGCCTGTGGGCGCTGGCTGCGCGACAGCCGCAGATGCACCCGCAATAGGTCGGCGGCCACGGCAAGCTGGCCGCTTTCCAAATGGTCGAGAATGCCGAGATGTTCCTGCATGGCCTGCCGAAGCCGGACGACATTTCCACGCACCGTAGCGCCGGGCAGTTCGCGCAGACGGTGATGCGCGAGAAGCGCCTCGGCCACGAAACGGTTCGACGCGCCACGTGCGATCAGAAGATGGAAATCCGTGTCAAGCCGCTGGAACGCACGCGGGTCGAGCCGGTCGTCGGGTTCGGCGAGAAAGGCCACCATCGCCCGGCGCAGCGCGGCGGACCGGTCCTCGTCCAGCCGGAAGCCCGGCGCGGTCAAAGCAGCGGGCTCCAGAAGCAGGCGGTACTCGAAACTGTCGGCCTGCGATTCGGGACTGTCGGGCAGGCTCGCGAAGACCCAAGACTGGCCCGGCGCGCGCGTCACCAGCCCATCCTCGGCCAATGTGCCGAGTGCTTTCAGCACCGTCCGGCGCTCCGCATCGTAGCGGCGCATCACCTCGCCCACGGTAATAGATTCATCAAGCCGCCGCGCCGAGCGGTCGCGAATAATCCGCTGGGCGAGCGCGCCTTCCTCAGCATCGGGCAGCGGTTCGGAAAAGGCGGAGGTCGGGGTAAAATCGGCCGAAAGCCGATAGCCGATCTCGGCCTCGTGCACCACAAGCCCCTGATCGGCCAAGAGTTTCAGCGCCGCCCGGACCGGTGTGCGGGAAACATTGCACTGCATCGCAATCAACTGTTCGGGCATATGCGCGCCCGGACCAAACCCGCGGTCGCGGGCAAGGTCGAGAATGCTGCGCGCAAGGTCCAGGTGGTTCTGGCGAGGCCGGCGCGTTGCCGATTTCTTGTCTCGTTGTGTCATGCTTCTGGATTCTGAACGCCGGAGCTGCGGGTGTCCGACGTAAATGACTATTGACGTATTTTTTCGCGTAATAATACTGTTTGGTCAAGGTGAGGAAGATAATCTCATCCATCCATGGGCCGAAATGCCAAAATAAAACCGGCCCACCCAACAGACGACCAACAGAAGAGGAACCGATATGCCACAGTCCCATGCCCCGTTGCGCATAGCTGCAACGCTTGCGGCCGGCCTTGTTGCCGCCGGCCCTGCTGCCGCAGAACTCGTCATCTCCAACTGGGATGGCTACATGGCCCCCGACGCCGTGGCGAATTTCGCCACCGAGTCAGGCGAAACCGCAGAGATGGTCGTTCACGCCACCAATGAAGAGATCATGGGCAAGCTCATCGCCTCGGGCGGTGCCGGCTATGACGTGGTCTTCGTTTCGTCGCCTTTCGCCGAGGTGCTGCACAATCTTGACCTGCTCGAACCGATCGACCCTGCCAAGGTGCCGAACCTCGCCAACCTCTATTCCGAAGCGACCCAGTTGCCCCACGACCCCGGCAACGCCTTTTCCGTGCCCTATGCCTGGGGCACGACCGGGCTTTGCTACCGTTCCGACCTCGTCTCTCCCGAGCCGGCATCATGGAACGACCTCCTGCACCCAGCCGAGGCGCAGGCGGGCAAGGTCACACTGCTTGGCACCGACCGCTGGCTTCTGGCCGCTGGTTTCCTCGCGCACGGCTACTCTGTGAACGAGACCGATCAGGCCAAGATCGACGAGGTCGAGGCTGACCTGATCGAGGCGAAGAAGACGATGCTCGCCTTCGATGACACGACCTTCTACTCAAAGCTCGTCTCGGGCGAGGCGACGCTGGTTCATGCCTGGGATGGCTGGTGCAACTACGGCATCGCCGAGAACCCGGACATCAAGTTCATGATCCCGTCCGAGGGCTCCGACCTCTGGGTCGACACGATGGTGGTGATGAAGGCGTCCGGCAATAAGGACGGCGCGTTCAAGTTCATCAACTATATCCTCGACGCCAAGAACCACGCCTGGGCGGCCGAGAACATCCTTTACAAGGTGCCGAACAAGCCAGCGATGGAAAGCCTTTCAGCGGACATGGCCGCGACCTATCCCAATATGGGCATGGCACCCGCCGAGCTCATCGCGCTCGAACAGCTCCGCGACGTGGGCGATGCGAGCCGCGCCTATGCCAAGGCCGTCAGCGCGATCAAGGCCGCGCAGTGACCAAAGATGCGGGGTCATTCGGCCCCGCACCGTTTCCCGGAAAAAAGATCCGTAGCGTGCACAGCCCTAATACCCGCTCGACCCTCCTGATGGCCCCGGCCCTTCTGTGGCTGACGGCGTTGATGGTCGTTCCCTGCGGGCTGATCCTCGCACTCGGTTTCTTCCAGCGCGGGGTCTACGGCGGGATCGATTACACGTTTACGCTGGAAAACTTCGCGCTGATCTTCGATCCGCTTTATGCCGGGATCTTCCTGACCTCGGCGCGGATCGCGGGGCTTGCGACCCTGATCGCCGTCATCATCGGCTATGCCGCTGCCTATGCGATCGCCGCTGCGCCGCGTCACCGCCAGCCGCTTCTTCTCTTTCTGGCCGTCCTGCCCTTCTGGTCGAACTACCTGATCCGCACCTATGCCTGGATCGTTCTTCTGAACCGCGAGGGGTTGATCACCCAAGGCTTGCGAATGCTCGGATACGAGGGCGAGCCCCCTTCGATGCTCTATACCGAAGGGGCGGTAATCACCGGCCTTGTCTACAACTACCTGCCTTTCGTGATACTCGCCTGCTACGCGCCGCTTGCTCGGCTGAACCCGGAACTTGCCGAGGCGTCGCGCGATCTGGGCGCCTCGGCCTTCACCACGTTCCGCCGGGTGATCCTGCCGATGACGGTGCCAGGTATCGCGGCTGGCGCGGTTTTCGTCTTCGTCCTCTCGATCGGCAACTTCATCACCCCGGCGCTGCTCGGCGGCGGGCGGTTCCAGATGATGGGCAACCTGATCTACGCGCAGTTCCTGACCGCGAATGACTGGCCCTTCGGCGCCGCTATCTCGATGGTGCTGATCGCGATCATGATGGGGCTTCTGACGCTTCAGGCCATCGCCGCCGAAAAGGGCGCGGGCGAGAAGCGGGAGGGCGCCGATGGCTGACCGTTCGCCCGCCACCCGCCGCAGCCTTACGGCCGTTCTCGTCGTGGTCTTCGCCATCCTCAACATCCCCATCGCGACCCTCGTCGCGCTCAGCTTTAACGAGGGCGGCCTGCCCACCGCATGGACCGGCTTTTCGATCAAGTGGTACGGCGCGCTGATGGCGAACCACGACATCCTCTCCGCCGCCCTCAACACGCTGATCGTCGCCGTGATCTCGACCGCCATCGCGGCGGTTCTCGGCACCCTCCTCGCGCTCGGGATCGAGACGCGCAGACGCAAAGGGCGGGCGCTGGAGGCTCTCGTCTTCGCGCCGATGATCATTCCCGACATCGTGCTGGCCATCGCGCTTCTGAGCTTCTTCTCGCTCCTGAAATTTCCAATGGGGCTGCACACGAT